>CAMCXW010000086.1 GCA_945883625.1 Spirosoma fluviale | reverse complement strand
ATACGATCGCAAAATGCCTCTTTTTGTTCATTGTCTACCGCGTAGCCCCGCAATTTAGTGGATTCGTTTTTCAAAAACCAATTTAAAGGCTTATTTTGTGATCGTTTCGCGTTATACTTCGCCTTACCATGATCCGTTTTTACCTGTTTCTTGTCTTTTGTTTGGCTAGCCTCAGCTCAGCCTTTGGACAAATTCAATGTAGAAACACCTGCTTAAAGACATGCCAAGACTGCGAAGGCAAAAAGGAGGGTCTGGAAACAGTTTGCGATGTTGTGGGCATTTACCCAACAGGAACTGTTTTTGAATGGGATATGGGTGATGGTGCACGCTATACTACGCCAACGGTAGTTCATACATATGCCGGCTCGGGTAAGCGAACCGTGCGTGTAACGATTCAGCCCGCCATAGGACCTCCAATAGTTTTGCCTCCTAATGACGTCTACGTCACTCAGATGCCTCGTACATTTTTAGGAAATGACAGCTGCAAAGACACCTTAGAGCTTTGTTCTGGTACTACGGTGATTAATGCATTTAAAAATTTACCTAGGTCTAGCTTTCCAAATCCATCGAATCTGAGTGTGACCTGGTTTCCGAATGGCGAAACTACAGACCAATTGACCGTCGATAAAGAAGGTTGCTATTCCGTAAAAATCAAAGACAATATTTCGGGCTGTTACTCCGAAGCGCGACTTCGTGTCATGTTTTGCCAAGAAAATAATTGTGGTAATCCCGAATCAGACCTTGATTTTTGGATGATGGGGAATGGAACGAAAGTTTATTTTCAAAATGGAAGACCAATTGCTAAACCTGATCCAGGTTTTAACAGTCCGGCAGGCTCCTCGAGATTTGGTTTTTCTCCGATTCAAGGGGCTAAAAATAAAAAAGATGGAATTTATACGAATGGGGATGTTGTCAAAACTTATATAGATTCAACAAGTAATTTGATTTCGAATTTAGGTGGAGATATTAATTTGAGTCAAGCGACAGCAATTTTACCCAAGAAATCTTGTTCAGGATGTAATTCAGAATTTTATATTTTTGGAATGAAGCAGGTCAGCGGCAAAAACCAACTGTTTTACAGTGTTTTTGACATCTCCGGAAATGGCGGTACAGGAGCAATGGTGATCCCATTTAGTTCAGCTTCACTGGCTACTCCAATTAGTTCTTTTGCAGCCACAGACAAATTGCTGATTACAAAAGCTGAAGAGAATGCATATTGGATTAATGCGTTTGAAGAAGGAACTAATAGAATTTATCGCTATAAATTGGATAGTTTGGGATTATCTAAGCCCACGCGTGTTACGTTTAATGGGATTGTTAATTTTTCTTCTAATTCTAATTTTAGCTTTTCGCCCAAAAATGATACAATTGCGATTGCTAATGTGAATTCAACTGGAAATGAAATTATTTTATTAAGTCAAAATATATCTACAGGAGAGTTAAATTCTAACATACTATCAAAAATCAATTTAGGTCCCCTTGTTCAGAGTGTTTACAGTGTTGCATTTTCACCTAATGGCAAGGTTCTTTACGTCACAACGCGTGGAAATGGAACTACAATTAAGTCCCAAATTCTTCAATTTGACCTGACGGCTGTAAATATCGCTTCAACGAAAATAGTAGTTTATGAATCTTTGGAATTATTTGGATCTGTTCAATTAGATCCTAATAATAAAGCAAGGCTCTACATAGCTATAGAGAATACAAAAAAGTTGGCATTTATTCCTTTGCCTAATAATTTATTTACGGGCATGGTAGTACCTGGATCCACGAGTAATTTTGGAATTGATACATTAAACATTTCGGGTACTTTAGGTAAAGGGTTTACCTCAGTATCACCTCCAATAAAATCTGATGGGCCTACATGTAGTAAGATAACGCAAGAATGTAAAGGCACAACATTCAAATATAAATTACCAGAACCACCTAAGTGCAAAGATCCGGACAAAGAGGTTATAGGAGCTAATTGGGAAATTTACGAAGGTAGTGTAGCCTCACTTAATTTAATTGTTGATCCAGTAACGGGAATAAAACCTCAGGTTCCAGCACTTACTCCTGAGGCATCTTTTAAAAATCTAAAATCTATTAATTATTCGTATCCAAACAAATCAGCAAATCCAAAAATATATGTAATTGTAGTTCAGGTATTTACTAAGTGTGGTGGCTTCTATTTTTTAGCTCCGCAAGAATTTGAAATCCGGAATCTGAAGCCATTTTCATTGCGCAATAAAGTTGATAAATTATATATATCAACTCGCTCGACACCATCTTGCATTTCCAAAAATATTACTTTACCAGATCCGGTTTTAGATAAAGTTCCTGCATTAACAGGTTTAGATTATAAATGGAATTCGGGTGCCAAGACCCCAACGATTACGGTCGATAAGGCGGGGAAATATTCTTTAAAAATTGAAGACCCCATTACGAAATGCTCTGTTCAGGGTGATATAGACTTAAGTTATTACACCGAAAAAGATTTTATTCCTAAAATAGATACAAGTATCTGCATGGACAATCCATCACGCTTGCTGGAGCTTAAGCCAATAGCCAATCCAGCAAGCTTAGAATTTTTATGGTCGGAGCGAGGTTTTCCACTGGGCACAAATCCATCTTTAAATGTAACCTTTGCTGCCAGGTACGATTTACGTGTGCGTGATGAATATGGTTGTTTGTGGAATCGACCTTATACTATTTTGGATAAATGCCTACCCGTCGTTTTGGCACCCAATATTTTCACGCCCAATGGCGATGGAGTGAATGATCGCTTTGTACCACAACCGTTGAGTATATCTCGAACGAAAATTACAGGTGTTAAAATATTTAATCGCTGGGGTGAATTGCTTTTCGAAGGAGACAATTCCCGCCCAGATGAACAATGGGATGGCAAATACAAAGGCAAACTTGTTCCACAGGACACGTATGTGTATGTGATCGAATACATTTCAACGCCGACAAATTTTCCTGAAATAGGTACTCAGACCCTAAAAGGGGGTGTTTTAGTCGCCTATTAATAAATTTGAGACCACTCGATAAATAATTTTTTCGTCTGCTTTTTACAGGAGGTATTTTTGAGTCATAATTGATCTACACTCTCAAATTAAGCGATGCAAGTATCTT
>CAMCXW010000085.1 GCA_945883625.1 Spirosoma fluviale | reverse complement strand
CCATCCGACAAATTGCGGGATCTGCTCGCGTTGAGCCTTTGAGCGATCCGATTAAATCGTATGCGATTTCTTCTGATGTGCGTGAGGCATTTCGGGTGAAGCATGGCATACCTGCGGATAAAAAAGTCTATTTGAATTTTGGATTTTTGGATGAGCGCAAGGGAATTGAGGTGTTTTTGAAAGCTTGTGGTCAATTGCCACCTTCTGAGCATGCGCACATGTGTTTGGTGTTAGCCGGGCCGATTGCCCCTGAATATTTACCGCAGATTCAAGCGGCGATTGCACGCGTTCCTTCACTGCAGGTGATTACGTTATTTGGGTACTTGCCGGCGCAAGAGGTGCAGATTTGTTTCGAGTTGGCCGATGTGGTGCTGATGTTATATCAAGGTCACACGGGCATGAGTTCGGTTCTTGTGCGTGGAGCGATGGCGGGGAAGGCGATGTTGGGAACTGAGCTTGGGGTTATCGGCGACATGATTCGCGCGCGTGGATTAGGTCGTGTGGTCGATGCGACGGATGCGTTAGCTGTGGGGAATGCCTTGCGTGTTATTCAAACGGAGGGTTTGGAGGTGAATGAGGTGGCGTGCCAACAAGTCGCTGCGGAAAATTCGTTAAAGACTTTTGGGGATACTATAGCGCGATGTATTGAATCTTAGTACGCAGATTTTTTAGTAATGATTTGGTCCGTTCTGGACGGGCATCGGTAATGAAAACCTGCCCAAAATGATCTTCTGCCATCATTTCGATCAATCGTTGAATTCGGCGATCGTCTAGTTTATCAAAAATATCATCTAATAATAGAAGCGGTTTTCGTGGTTTAGCTGCAGTCAGCGCGTCGAATTGTGCGAGCTTGAGGGCTACAACAAAGCTTTTTGTTTGGCCTTGCGAACCGTATTTTTTAAGCGGGAACTCGTTGATGTCAAATTCAAAATCATCGCGGTGAATCCCGACGGTGGTCCGTTGGGCCGCCAAATCCTGCCGTTCTGAATTTAGTAGTGCTTCATCCAATTTTCCTGCTTCGAACGTGGATACCAGTCTTATCGTCACCTGTTCCCGATCGTCGGAAAGCGTCGCGTAATGGGCTTGGAATCTGGGCAGAAAATCTGTCAAAAATTCGATACGTGCTTGGTTGATGGCTTCGCCTAAAATGACGAGGGGTTCGTGGTAGCTGGCCAACATGACTGCATCGATTTGCCCTGAATCAGCGAATTGTTTGAGCAGACTGTTGCGCTGTTGGACTATACGATTATATCGAATTAAATTCTCTAGAAACGTACGATTAAGTTGCGCCATCACCCCATCAAAAAATCTTCTACGGGTATCGCTCGAGTCGCGCACGAGGTCGGTATCGTGTGGATCCATCAGTACGATGGGGAAATTTCCGATGTGATCGGCGAGGCGGGTATAGGGTTTTTGGTCTCGCAGTAGGCTTTTCTTTTGGCCTTTCTGAACGGCGCAGGTGATTTGCGTTTCGGATTCGGGAATGTGTTCGTCTTTTTGGAAGATGAAAGAACCTTGAACCATGAAAAAGGACTCACCGTGGCGGATGCAGAGGGGGTCGGCTACGCCACGGGCACTTTTAGTCAGGGAAAGAAAATGGATCGCGTCGAGTAGGTTGGTTTTTCCGATTCCGTTTTCGCCTACGATGCAATTGATATTTGAAATGAATTCAAATTGGGCTTCCTCGTAGGACTTAAACTGTTTGACCTGTAACGATTTGAGGTACATAATGCGAATCCGAATGGCGGAAAGCTGTAAAAATAAAGAATAATACGCGATTTTTTGGCTGCGTGGCGCTTTTGTTTTAATTTCGCATCGATTTTAAATACAATCAATAAGATGGCGAAGAAAGAAACGCAAGCACTGAAGTATTCCAAAGAGACCTACATGTACTGGTATGAGTCGATGCAATTGCAACGCAAGTTTGAAGAGAAATGCGGTCAGTTGTACGGGATGCAAAAAATCAAAGGTTTTTGTCACTTATATATCGGACAAGAAGCATGTTCATCAGGTGCAAAATCTGCTTTGATTGAGGGCGATAAATACATCACTGCGTACCGTGATCATGGGATTCCATTGGCATTGGGTACGTCACCAAACGCGATCATGGCTGAGTTATACGGTAAGATCACAGGTGCATCCAAGGGAAAAGGTGGTTCAATGCACATTTTCGATAAGGAAGTGGGTTTTGTGGGTGGTCATGGAATTGTAGGTGCGCAGATCCCATTGGGAGCTGGTTTGGCATTTGCTGAAAAATATAAGAAAACGGGTAATGTTTCGATCACTTATTTTGGTGATGGTGCGGTTCGTCAAGGAGCTTTGCATGAGGCATTTAACATGGCGATGGTCTGGAAATTGCCTGCGATTTTTGTTGTAGAAAACAATGGCTATGCGATGGGAACGTCGGTGGCACGTACTTCTAATGTGACTGAATTATATACCATTGGGGAGGCATATGACATGCCGTCTGAGCCGGTAGACGCGATGGATGTGGAGGCGGTTCATGAGGCGGTTTCGCGTGCTGCGGCGCGTGCACGTGCGGGTGAGGGTCCTACATTTTTAGAGTTTAGAACGTATCGGTATCGTGGTCACTCGATGTCGGATCCGCAAAAATACCGTTCGAAGGAGGAGGTAGAAACGTATAAAGATCGTGACCCAATTGAGCAAGTTAAATCGCGTATTTTGGATAATGGGTTAGCGACGCAAGCGGATTTAGATGCGATTGATGCGAAGATTAAAATTCAGGTACAGGAATCGGTGGAGTTTGCGGAGGCATCTCCATTCCCTACACCGGATGAGGCGTACAAAGATGTGTATATGCAAGAAGATTACCCATTCGTTGTGGAGTAAGATTTAATTGTTTTTTTTGGAACCCTAGGTCGAACGCCTAGGGTTTTTTTGTAAATTGGGGGCTTATGAAAATAGAGATTTGGAGTGATATTATGTGTCCGTTTTGCTACATCGGCAAGCGGCATTTGGAGCAGGCGCTTTTGGCTTTTGAGGGGCGTGATGCGGTGGAGATTACGTGGAAAAGCTATCAGTTGGACCCGGAAATTCCGCTGAAATTTGACGCACCCGTGGGCGTATATGCCTATTTAGCGGAGCGCAAAGGGTGGTCGATGGAGCAGTCGGTGCAAATGCATGAT
>CAMCXW010000084.1 GCA_945883625.1 Spirosoma fluviale | reverse complement strand
TGTCAGCGAGGTTGCCCTTATGGTGGTTATTTTAGCTCGAATGCGTCTACGTTGCCATGGGCTGCGAAGACGGGAAATATGACGTTACGTCCGGATTCAATTGTTGATTCGGTTATTTATGATGAAAAGAAGGGTAAGGCGACTGGTGTTCGCGTGATTGATACGCATACGAATGAGATGGTTGAATACTACGCAAAAGTGATTTTTGTAACAGCCGCTGCTTTGAATACCAACGCGATTTTACTGAATTCTAAGTCGGCTCGTTTTCCAGATGGCCTAGGCAATGACAGTGGAGTATTGGGTAAATATGTGGCATTTCACAATTACCGTGCATCTTTATCGGCCGAATTTGAGGGATATGCAGATACGAAAACAGCAGGTTCTCGTCCTACATCTGGTTACATTCCACGTTTCCGTAATTTGTACAAGCAAGAGACAAACTTCTTACGAGGCTATGCGGCTGGAATGAGTGCGGGTAGAGGAACGCATACTGATCGTGAATCTGTAGGTGAAAGCTTAAAGAACTCATTGTTGAATCCGAAGCTGAATAACAATTGGTATGCTGGATCACACATGATGGGAGAAACAATTCCGAAAGAGACGAATAAAATAACCCTAGATCCTGCGAAGAAAGATGCACATGGCTTGCCATTAATGCACATGGATGTTTCCTATGACGATAATGATGATAAAATGGTTAAGGATTTTATCGAACAGTTTACGGAAATGTATACCAAAGCTGGATTTACCAATATTCGTACCCGTGATTCAAAGCAAGCGCCTGGATTAGATATTCATGAAATGGGTGGGGTGCGTATGGGAGCAGATCCGAAAACATCGATGTTGAATAAATGGAATCAAATGCATGCTGTGAAAAATGTTTTTGTGACAGATGGCGCATGTATGACTTCTACTTCAACACAAAATCCTTCACTTACTTACATGGCGCTGACTGCACGTGCTGTTGATTATGCGGTAAAAGAAATGAAAAAAGGGAATTTGTAGGTTGATGAAGACATTTTTAAGGAAGACGGCGGAGCATTTGTGGGCGGAACATGGAATAGATGAGCTGCAAGATATTGCGGTGGTCATGCCCTCCCAGCGTGGCGTTTTGTACCTTAAAAAAGAGTTAGCTTATTTAGGAGACCGGCCATTTTTGGCGCCACATTTTCATACCATTGAGGAGTTTGCGTTGCAAATGACGCAGTCCGAATTAGTTGATCCGGTTCAATTACTTTTAGAAGCATTTGCCTGTTTTAAGGAAGTAGATGGGCAAGTAGATTTTGATCGATTTATTACGTGGGGCCAACTGATGTTAAAGGATTTTGATTCCATCGACATGTATTTAGTTGACCCACGCCAAATGTTTGCTTTCTTATCCGAGGTGAAAACCTTGGAACGTTGGGGTGAAACCTATGGAGAAAAGGATACGCAGAAGTACATTACATCGCATACCAAGGCCTATTTTAAATTATATGATCATTTGTTGGAGGTATACGGCCGACTGCAAACTCGGTTAACAGATTTAGGATTAGCGTATCGAGGCATGGCCTATCGTGATTTAGTGAATCGCTTAGTTGCGGGAAAACCGCTAGCCAAATCGTTTAAAAAAATCTATTTTGTTGGCTTTAACGCACTCTCTAAATCAGAAGAGGAAATTATTCGCTTGTTGATTCGTCAAAATTTGGCAGAAACCATTTGGGATGCAGACGCATATTATATAGACAATCGATATCATCGGGCAGGACATTGGCTTCGGGATTATGCCAAACCAGAATCTCCATCTTATTTATCGCGTGGTCCGTTCAAATGGATGGGACGCGATTTGTTGGAGAATCCCAAGCGGGTCGAACTCATTGGAACCGCTAATCCGAGTGCTCAGGTATTTATTGCTTTGGATACGATTCGAAAATGGCAAGCAACACATGGTTCGGAGGAACAGGTGGCTTTGGTTTTAGCGGATGAGGGGTTATTAGATCAGGTTTTGTTGTTTATTGGTGAATTTAAGGATCGCTTAAATATCACGATGGGCTATTCGCTAAAGAAAACAGCCATTTTTTCGTGGATGTCGGCCTGGTTTAAGATCAAGAAGATGTTTGCGGATGGCCGAATCCCAATGGCACAATTCCGCGCATTTATGGCCCATCCGTTGAGTCAATACCTACAAACGGATGAGCTAAAAAAGGGCTTAGCTGATTTTTGTGAGCAACATAAGTTATATGCGGTGAGCACGGATTTAGCTACGTTTTTTGCCTCAGAACCTGTTTGGAAACGGATATTTCAAGCGGGCGATTTCAATAGTTTATTAGTTGATTTTCAATTCATTGTGGATAAGATGTTGCGGTCTATTCCTGCCAAAGAGTGGGACGAAGATACCCAAGCCATTAGTCAGGTTATTTCCGTTTTGGAAACAATTCAAAAATCTCTCATGGGACAAGAGCCTATTTCCGTCAAGAGTGGTTCTTTATTGTTGACGCAAATGGTCCAACAGCAAAAATTGACCTTTGAGGGAGCTGAGAATCGCAGTTTACATGTGATGGGATTGTTGGAAACGCGCACCTTGGATTTTGATCGGGTGATCATTTTGTCGTTGAATGAGGGTAGTTTACCTGGAACGAGAAAGCGAGAAAGTTTAATTCCATTGGATATTGCCTCCATGTCGACGTTTGATTTACCTACGTTTACGCAGGCGGATGCGGTGGCGTCGTATCACTTTCACCGACTCCTTCAGCGGCCACGTGAAGTACATTTGCTCTATGTGATGCCATCTGAAAAGTCGAGTGTCAAAGAAATGAGTCGGTTCATTAAGCAATTGCAATTTGATTGGAAAACGAAGAATCCGGCATTGGATTGGCATGAGCCGATGATTCAATTTAGTACATCAACCGCTGGAGAGGTTGTTGGCGACACCCGGATTGATAAAACAGAAGATATCCTCAAGCAAGTTAAAGCGAATTTGGCTGGGCGCGGGTTATCGCCTTCGAGTATTGCGATGTTTTCAACGTGTAGTTTGAAATATTATTACAGTCAGATTTTGAATTTGCGCAAAGACAAGGAGGCAGAAGATGAGATGGGGGCGGATGTCTTTGGCACGTGGGTACATAAGGTATTGGAAATCGTAGATGGGGAAATTTTAAGTCAAAAAGAGGGCTGGTATGATCAATCGAATGTGTCGGATCGTTTGGCTAAACTGGATGTGTATCTCGATGATGCCATGTTGAGCATTCAAGCGCGTGAGGGGGTATATGAGTTGGAAAAGGGCTTTAATTTTATTTTAAAGGAAGTGGCCAAGACGATTTTGGAACAGTATTATTTGGCGGAAACAGCTTGGTCAGAGGAACGTGTTCAATTAATCGCGACGGAAAAGAAGTTTGAAACGCGAGTATCTGTTGACTACGTTCAGGAGAACGTGGAAGTCAAATTGACTGGACGTGTGGACCGTTTGGACCGCTTGGGAAATACCTATCGGATTATCGATTACAAGACGGGAAAAGTGGAGAAGAAAGATTTAAAGGTCAGCGATTTGGGTTTGATGGATACGTTGACATCGGAGAATTTCAAAGCCAAGTTATTCCAATTGTGGTTTTATAAGTTTTTGTTTGCTGCTGAGTTGGGTAATCCATCGGAGCAGAATGTGGATATGTTTGCACGTATTTCCAAAGAGGGTCTGGATATTCAGCCGGGGATTATTTCTTTTCGAAATTTGGATGCTCAAGTGTTACATGAGGAAAAGGGATTGTGGTT
>CAMCXW010000083.1 GCA_945883625.1 Spirosoma fluviale | reverse complement strand
TTAAGCGCCTGATAGATTTCCCCAAAGTTGATCGAAATCTCACCCGAATCTTCTGTTTTAACTTCTGTTGACATGACTATTTAGGTAAGTTATTAATAAGGGTAATCATCGTTAATGCGACAGAAACTAAACTTGATGTTAAACCGATTGCCTCAGCTGCGGTTAAGCCTTTCTTCGAATTCTCAGGTAATGCTGGGATGAAGATTTCTGCTCCTGGCTCAATACGTGGATTCTTTTTGAATATAAAGAACTTCCGTATTTGATTCGAAATACCATTCGCGTATGTTACGTAGGTTTTTGAACGATTCGCATTTACAGTAAATCCTCCTGCTTCGGCAATGTATTCTTTTAATGTATAATCCTCTTTGTAGGAAACTGCTAGTGGGTTTTGCACGGAACCTGTTAGCTTGACAGTCTGTAATAATCGAGGGATACTTAATTCGTCTCCAGCCATTAATTGTAGATTTTCTTGAGAGGCAGGATTTGATAAAATCTCTTTTAAGTTGACACCCACGGTTATCGTTCCACGAACTAATTTCGCCCCCTCCAAATAGCCTTCGGGACGTAGTCCTCCAGCTCGCGTGATGATATCTGAAATTTTCTGTTTGTTATTTTGAATGGCATAGCTTCCTGGATAATTGACCATACCAACAACGAGTACTGAACGCTGCTCTTCATAGTTTGGAGCTTTACGAATAGAAACAATGTCAAATGGCTGTAAAACCATTTGGCTTCCTTCATTCGAAACTTGTAAACTACCATCAATAGTTAAACTGATGATTTCGATTTTTTCAGCATTTTTGTTTGAATCGCCATGATTAATAATCCGACGAGCCACTTCTAAATTCGCAAAACTTGCAGATTCTTTTAAGCCTTTCGACATCAAAATTAAATCTCCCACGCGCATTCCTTCTTTGTACTCAAATTCACCCGGCTGATTCACTTCACCAAGAATGTTGACATACCGCTTCTCACGTAAATTTGTAATAGAATAAACCTTCAACACATCTTCGCGCTGTAATTGGATGTCGGCTGCTTCACCACGTAAAATTTTCCCTAAATCAATCGATATGATTTCTGGATCGTAATTCTCTTTGCGTCGTACTAAGGTAGCCCGACTTAAAAAAGCATCTTCGCGTAGGCCTTCCGATTTTTTGACTAAATCTTTCACAGTTGTCAGCCCAGGTTCGATGGCATAAATTCCCGGTCGGAAAATAGCACCTTCCACTTCCACTTTATTTTCAAAGCGCTCGATAATCGTTCCAATCGTGTAAATGTCTCCGTTATTTGGCAAAAATGAGTCTACTTTATCTTGTGTAATATTCATTAAACGAATCTCGCGCGAGGTGTTTCTGCGTACATTGATTGTATAGGTATATGCTTTTTCTGTAAACCCACCTGCAAAACGTAATAAATCCTTAAACGTTTCTCCTTTGACCATTTCATAAATCATCGGCCTTTTTACCTCACCGGTTAACTCAACCCGATTTTCATAATCTCCTACACGGATGACATCCTGATCATTCAAGTGGATATTGTTAGTCTGATCGGCACGTAATAAAAAGTCATATAAGTCTAAGGTGCGAACAACTTTGTTTCCCCGTACAACACGAATGCTACGGAAAGATCCATTTTTACTTGGTCCTCCTGCAACGTAAAGAGCATTAAATACCGTGGCTAAAGAAGATACAGTATACGTTCCTGGATAGGTAACCTCTCCCGTAAGGGTAACTTTGATACTGCGTACATTCCCCAATGTCACTTGAGCAGAAGAGCCGCTACCCGGTTTGTTGAGGCCTTGGTATAATTGTCTAAGCCGACTGATAATTCTTTCAGAAGCTACCTCAATGGTTAATCCATTTACGTAGATGGGTGCAATATTTAATATTTTGACCGTTCCTTCTGGGCTTACTTTAACTTTAAAGTTATCTAACACATCTCCAAAAATGGCAATATTTAATTCATCATCTGGACCCAATTGATAGTTTTTGGGCGTTGCAATGCGCATGTCCGGTTCGAAGGTTAGTAATTCAGTTTGAAATAAAGTCGCCCCAAATACTTTTTTATCAAGTACGTTACTCAATTTCTTTTGAACATTCTTGTAGCTCGCTACTAAACTATCGTTATAGATATCCAATGGCTTGGCTAATAATTTCCGCTCTTCTATAGTTAGCGGATTTTCTAAATAGGTTTTTGAAGGTTGAACAATCGTACTCCGCTTTCGATTTAAGTTTGTAGGAGCCATGCGCTGGTTATCCAAATCAAATGCACTGTTTTGATACATCGAGTTGAGACCCTGCATTCCTTGCATAGAAGACCCATTCACTGGATCAAGCATAGATGATTTTGAAGTAGGGGTGACTGTTGATGAAGATTCAACCGTGGCCATTCTTTCCCGCATTTTAAAAATATCAGAAGCCGTATATCCCTGTGTCTTTGCCATTTGCTCAATCTGCAATTCAGACATTCCACTCGCCTGAGCACGCTCCATAAATAAGGCGATTTCCTCATCAGATAAGTCATCTACATTACGTTTGGGCTGAGTTACCTGCTGGGCAGTGGCTAGGTGAGCGGCCAACAAGCATACTAAACTGAGTACAAGGAAAAGGGATTTGTTTGCCTTTTGGAAAAACTTCATATGGTCAACGTAAAATTTATGCAATTTATTAATTTTTTTGGTCTCAAACCGCTTCGTTTAGGGAATGGTCAGTTATTCGCTAAAATTTCGGACAAGCCAATTTACTGTTTAATAGTTTCGTTCGTTTACTTCGCGATAAATCTAAATCCAACAAATACGCAATTGATAATTCATGTGCGCCACCCGCAGATGACCCTAATTTCGAAATCGTCATGTCAAATGAATAACCAACCGAAAAAGAATCTAACCTATAGCCTAAGAGAAAAATTAAGGATTCCCGATTGTAATTTGTTTTTGAAATAGGAATACCTCGGTACCAAACTCCTGCCACCAACGGCGACACAGTTAAATAGGCTCCCATGTCCAACTGGTCAAATTTTCCTTGTTTTTTATAATGAACCACCGGACTGATACTCACCTCTTTATTCGCCCACGGATTACTTGTCGTTCGGTTCAAATATGGATCTTCAAAAATAATTTTCGTTCCCATCTGTATACCAAATTTGGTATTTAACGGATCATCTGTACCATTAAAAATAGATTTGTCCGGCCGATTAATGTGATGCGCCGTCAAACTAATCCACGAATTACGGAGATTTAATAAGGCGCCAGATGAGAAATCAATAAACTGATGCTTTGAACGAAACTGCGTTTGTATAGGGTCGTTCGAGGAGGGCATGAATCCATAATTGATGGATCGAAATTGATCCGCAAACACTAATTGGGAAGCATCTAAACTCCGCATATATAGGTCGGTTTGGATGCCGGCCGACAACCTTATATCTTCTCCTAAGTCAATGTGGTGGCCATATTGAAGCCCCAATTGCGTGGTTTGCAAATTCATGAATTGCTTATCGGATGTCATGATGATCCCCAATCCACTCTTTTGGTTACCCAAGGCAATATTGGCACTAATAGCCGAAAATTGATAGTTGGCATTTAACCCCGGCCACTGATTTCGATGTGTAAAATGAACATTCGATTGATTATCAATTCCCGCGAATGCCGGATTGATCAATAAAGGCGCGGCGTACATTTGAGACAATTGCGGATCCTGCGCTCGAACCAAGAAAACTTGAGTCAACCAGATGAAGAATACGATCGCAAAATGCCTCTTTTTGTTCATTGTCTACCGCGTAGCCCCGCAATTTAGTGGATTCGTTTTTCAAAAACCAATTTAAAGGCTTATTTTGTGATCGTTTCGCGTTATACTTCGCCTTACCATGATCCGTTTTTACCTGTTT
>CAMCXW010000082.1 GCA_945883625.1 Spirosoma fluviale | reverse complement strand
GATTTATGGGAGGATAAATTAAATGCGTCCTTCTTTGCAAGTTCTAAGCCTATTTTGCCTGCTATTTTGCCAATAATCACTTTGCAATGTGGTCCAGCAAATGAACTTGTTGTATCCACTAAATCGAATTTTGCAAAAACACAATGGTTGAATAGTGCTTCATCAGTGATTAGTACACAGTCAACTAAGCAAACGTTAAGTCCGGGTAAATATTCATTACGATTCGAGGATGCACTTGGAAATGAGTTTAGCGTGCCTACTTTCGAGATTGCTAATTTAATTCCCCCGCAAGCCCCAGTCGTATTATCGAAAGGTGAATTAATTGCTTGCCAAGGTGCATCTGTTGAATTAAGTGTCTCAGGCGGTTCCGGGTCTTATCGGTGGTCAACAAACGATACGCTCAAAGTAATCAAAGTGGCAAATTCTGGCACATTTAATGTATCAATTACAAATAGTTTGGGTTGTAAATCTGCTCAATCTGCCTCCGTGCAAGTGTCCTTTTTAGACTTACCAGCGAAGCCTAGCTTAGCGATTGCAAGTCCATATTTTATTGCGGCAACGAATAAGCCCACAGGGATAGATTATATATGGAAGCAAGATGGACGCACCCTCGCTGAAACTGGTAGTCAACTTCGCGTGAATACGAGTGGTACGTATTCGATTTCTGCAGCTAGGAAATATTCGCCAGCCATTACGTGTCTTTCACCATCAGCCGATGTACAATATTTTTTACCCTCAGATGGGGGACTGTCAATTTATCCAAACCCGATCGCAAGTCCTGGCGCCACCATACAGTCTGTCTCAGATTTGAAAGGTGCTGTTTATGCGATTTATTCTGTAGATGGCCGAATGGTAATGCAAGGGGTAATCCCCACAGATGGTGCCTTTTTGTTACCTACAGGTACAATAGGCAAAGGAGTTTATAAATTAGTGCTGTTGACAAGTTCAGGTATTTCGTACACCCGATCGATTCTGGTCAATGAATAAGTAGTCCATAAAAAAACCATCTGTCAACCGACAGATGGTTTTTTTGCTAAGAACTAATTTGAATTAAGCTAAAGCTACTTTCAAGTTTGTATCTAAGGCTTCTAAGAATTCTTCTGTGTATAGATAGTGTTCTCCATGATTTACTTTATTTCCGTGAATACAAACAGCTAAATCCTTCGTCATTTTTCCTGACTCAACCGTTGCCATACAAACTTTTTCAAGTGTTTGACAGAAATTAATCAAGGCAGCATTGTTATCTAACTTGCCACGGAATTCCAAACCACGTGTCCATGCAAAGATCGATGCAATTGGGTTGGTAGAAGTAGGTTTGCCTGCTTGGTGATCACGGTAGTGACGTGTTACCGTTCCGTGCGCTGCTTCAGCTTCCATAACTTTTCCATCTGGCGTAATCAATACCGATGTCATTAAACCTAATGAACCGAAACCTTGTGCTACCGTATCGGATTGCACGTCTCCGTCATAGTTTTTACAAGCCCAAACGAAATTTCCATTCCACTTCAAAGCAGAAGCAACCATGTCGTCGATCAAACGGTGCTCGTAAACGATGCCAGCTGCATCAAACTGCGCTTTGTAATCTGCTTGGAAAATTTCCTCGAAAATATCCTTGAAACGACCGTCGTATTTCTTTAAGATCGTATTCTTTGTTGACAAATATAATGGCCACCCTTTACCCAATGCCATATTGAAACATGAGTGTGCAAAGCCTTTTATCGACTCATCTGTATTGTACATCGTTAACGCAACGCCATCACCTTTGAAATTATAAACCTCAAATGTTTGCGCATCACCACCATCTTCTGGTTGGAATGTAACCGTTAATTTCCCTTTTCCTTTGGTAACAAAATCAGTCGCTTTGTATTGATCACCAAATGCGTGACGACCAATCATAATCGGCGCAGTCCAATTGGGTACTAAACGAGGTACGTTTGCACAAACAATAGGCTCGCGGAAAACAGTTCCATCCAAAATGTTGCGTATTGTTCCGTTTGGTGATTTCCACATTTGCTTCAAATCGAACTCTTTCACACGTGCCTCATCGGGTGTAATGGTTGCGCATTTGATGCCAACTCCGTATTTTTTGATTGCCTCAGCAGCCTCAATCGTTACTTGATCATTCGTCTCATCGCGGTATTCTACACCTAAATCATAGTATTTGATATCAACATCGACATAAGGAAGAATCAATTTATCTTTGATGAACTTCCAAATAATACGAGTCATTTCATCTCCATCGAGTTCAACGACTGGGTTGGCAACTTTAATTTTTTCCATTTGAACGTTAAATTATTTTTTGCGTATAACAGATTTAGGCTATGCCTAAATAATCCTGCAAAGGTAAATAGGAATTCATTATTATGAACTAAAAATGACGTATTTGCTTATTTTTTTTTGAAACTATTTCATACCAAGGTTTTCGCAATCAATAAAGAGTGATGTGTTTCTTGGTACTTAGGTACATGTGTAGATTTGTAGGACAAAGTCGAAGCAATTAGCCTCCAGTAGCACCGTTGAAATAAGACGATTTTTTTGATTTAATATTCGTTTGAAAAATCGTAAATTGCATTCCTTTTTTAAGATACTATGTTTGAAAATTTAAGTTCCAAGTTGACGTCTGCGATGCGTACCCTCAAAGGGAACGGTCGAATCACAGACGTAAACGTCGCTGCTACAGTCAAAGAAATTCGTCGGGCCTTAATGGATGCCGACGTAAACTATAAGGTTGCCAAAGAAATTACGGATCGAATTAAGGATCAAGCGATGGGGCAAAAAATCCTTATTGCTGTTGAGCCAGGTCAATTGCTCGTCAAAATCGTTCAAGAGGAATTGACTCAATTGATGGGTGGAAGTAAACAAGACATCAATGTTAAAGGCGACCCAGCCGTTGTTTTAATTGCGGGTCTTCAAGGTTCAGGTAAAACAACTTTTTCAGGCAAATTAGCTCAATATCTCAAAAAAGGCGGTCGCAATGTTTTATTGGTGGCTTGTGATATTTATCGCCCTGCGGCTATTGACCAATTAAAAGTTCTAGGTGCCCAAGTTGATGTAGAAGTCTATGCCGAACCCGAAAATAAAAATGCGGTTTCCATCGCGGAAAATGCGCTTTCTTATGCGCGGAAAATGGGTAAGAAAGTGGTTATTGTGGATACGGCAGGCCGGCTGGCCGTCGATGAAGTAATGATGAATGAAATCGCGGCGGTAAAGGATGCGGTTAAGCCTACAGAGATTTTATTTGTAGTGGATTCCATGACAGGCCAAGATGCCGTAAATACAGCTAAAACCTTTAATGAGCGATTGAATTTTGATGGGGTTGTTTTAACCAAATTAGATGGTGACTCACGCGGGGGAGCAGCCCTTTCCATTCGCCAGGTCGTTGACAAGCCCATTAAATTTATCTCCACAGGGGAGAAAATGGAAGCTCTGGATCAATTCTATCCAGATCGGATGGCGAACCGGATTTTGGGAATGGGAGACGTACTCTCACTCGTGGAACGTGCCCAACAGGCTTTTGATGAGGATGAAGCAGCGGCATTAAACAAGAAAATTCGTCAGAATAATTTCTCATTCGAAGATTTTTATACCCAATTGCAACAAATTAAGAAGATGGGGAATATCAAGGATTTGATGGGCATGGTTCCGGGTATGGGGCAGGCTGTGAAAGATGTTGATATTTCAAACGATTCTTTCAAACCGATCGAAGCCATCATTCAATCCATGACTGCGAATGAGCGTCAAAATCCTGATATCTTAAATCCTTCTCGCAAGAATCGCATCGCCACAGGTTCGGGTACTTCAATTCAACAAGTGAACAATTTGTTAAAGCAATTTGAAGATATGCGTAAGATGATGCGGATGATGAACAAGGTACAAGACGGAAAAATGAAGATGCCAAATCTTGGTGGTATGTTTAAGCGCTAATTTATCGACGTATTTCGTGCATTTGCGCTAAGCGATACAGTTTATTTTTTCCTGATTTCTGATTCAAAAGAAATAATCGGTAGACGCCTTCCTCGATTCCATCGGTATACAATTGAGCTATCCCGTAGTTTGATAAATAGTGTCCTTCTTGGACCAGTTTGCGCAATGAACCCTTTTTAAAATTAATGGCCACTGTGTAGATTTCGTTTGTTTTAGTATGTTGCAACATAATATACCAAGCATTATCCAATGTGTTTTCACCCTTGAAATTAGGAAAAAGCAAATAGTCAAAGCG
>CAMCXW010000081.1 GCA_945883625.1 Spirosoma fluviale | reverse complement strand
GAACGATATCGCAAATCCCCGTTCTGGATATTATGCCTTCACAAACGCAACCATCAGTAAAGACGCCAAAACAACACTGAAGAACGCGACACTTTTAGTGAAACAAGGTAAAATTGAAGCCGTAGGTGTTAACCTACCTATCCCCAAAGAAGCGGTCATCATCAACTGCCAAGGCAAATTTTTGTATCCGTCTTTCATTGACGCATACAGCGATTACGGTTTCGACGCTCCGCAAGGAGGCAGCTATTCCTATCGGTCACCTTCCCAAATGATTAGCAAAACGCAAGGTCCCTACAGCTGGAACCAAGCGCTCAAATCAGAACTCAGTCACGCGAAACTTTTCAACGTAGACGATTCCAAAGCGAAAGACCTCCGTAAAATCGGTTTCGGTTCCGTGGCCTCCCACCAAATGGACGGCATCTCCCGCGGAACTTCCGTTTTTGTTTCGCTTGCCAAAGAAAAAGAGAACCTAGTCATTCTCAAAGAACATGCCGCCGCGCAATTCTCTTTCAACAAAGGAACTTCCTCCCAAGATTATCCAAATTCATTGATGGGGAGCATCGCTTTATTGCGCCAGCAATACCTAGATGCGAATTGGTATAAAACCAAACCCGCGCAAGAAGGACTAAATCTAAGTCTTCAAGGATTTAACGCAAATAGTAGCTTGCCACAAATTTTTGAAACCAACGATAAGTGGTCGGCACTTCGCGCTGATAAAATCGGCGATGAATTTGGCGTGCAATACATCATCAAAGGAAGCGGTAACGAATACCAGCGCATCGACGAAATCAAGTCGACAAAAGCGACATTCATTCTACCCGTTAATTTCCCGCAAGCCATGGATTTAGAAGATCCAACAGACGCACGTTTTGTGAACGTGGCCGATTTGAAGCATTGGGAATTAGCACCTACCAACCTAGGCGCATTCGAAAAAGCAGGTATCCCATTTGCCTTAACATCAAATGGCTTGAAAGATCAGTCGAGCTTTTTGGCTAACATACGTAAAGCCATGCAATTTGGCTTAACAGAACAAAAAGCACTCGAAGCATTAACCCAAACACCTGCGCAAATCTTACAAGTGGCGGATCAAGTAGGTACGCTAGATGCGGGGAAATGGGCGAACTTTTTAATTACAAGTGGCCCGATTTTTGACGAAAAATCAGTCGTGATCGAAAACTGGATCCAAGGAGCCGGATATGTGATCCAACCAGAAAACTGGAAAACGCTAGCTGGGAATTACCGTTTGCAATTAGGCAAAGACGAGAAAACCTTAGTGATCAAAGGCAACCCAGGAAGCTATAAAGTGACCATGATGGCCAAAGACACGATGCAAGTTGACATGTCACAAAAAGAGGCCCTTGTGAATTTATCGTTCACCAATAAAGTGGGCAAATCACGTTTATCCGGAACGTTTAATGGAACGGAAATCGGCGGAACAGGCCAGCTCGCTTCGGGCGAATGGGTTTCTTGGAAAGCTGTACGTACCTCCGCCGCTGCAGTAGATACAGCTGTAAAAGCTAAACCAGCCAAGCCAGAGGTAATCGGGGATGTAGTATATCCATTTACCGGTCTTGGCAAAAAGACGATTGCCAAACAAGAAACCATCTTGATTAAAAATGCAATGGTTTGGACCAACGAAAAATCGGGTGTTCTCGCGGGAACAGACGTCCTATTAAAAGGAGGAAAAATAACCGCGATCGGGAAAGGCTTGAAAGATGCCTCTGCCCGCGTGATCGACGGAACAGGTAAACACGTAACGGCCGGCATCATCGACGAGCATTCACACGTGGCTTCTTCGGGTGGCATCAACGAATGTTCGCAATCCGTCACAGCAGAAGCGCGCATCGCCGATGTGATCGACCCAGAAGATGTGGATATCTACCGTCAATTATCCGGTGGCGTAACCGCGTCGCATATTTTACACGGTTCTTGTAACACCATTGGTGGCCAAACGCAATTATTGAAATTCCGCTGGGGTAAAAATGCGGAAGATCTGAAGTTTGGGAATTGGGATCCGTTTATCAAATTCGCTTTGGGTGAAAACGTAAAACGTTCCTACAATACGGCCAACAACCGCTTCCCAGATACCCGCATGGGCGTGGAGCAAGTATTGACCGATGCATTTACACGTGCCCGCGACTACGAAAAATTAGGGCCCGGCAAGCGTATCGACCTCGAATTAGAGACACTTTTGGAAATCCTAAATAAGAAGCGCTTTATCACCTGCCACTCGTATGTACAAAGTGAAATCAACTCGATTTTGAAGGTGGCTGACAAATTTGGCTTCACCGTAAATACGTTGACACATATTTTAGAAGGCTATAAAGTGGCCGACAAAATGAAAGCACACGGGGCGAATGCTTCTACGTTCGCCGACTGGTGGAATTACAAAATGGAGGTACTCGATGCGATTCCGCAAAACGCTTATTTGATGCAAAAGAATGGCGTTAACGTAGCGATCAATTCAGATGATGCTGAAATGGCGCGCCGCCTAAACCACGAAGCTGCGAAAAGCGTGAAATACGCCGGGATGTCAGAGGAAGACGCCTTGAAAATGGTGACGTTAAACCCAGCTAAAATGTTACACGTCGCTGATCGCGTAGGTAGTATTAAAGAAGGCAAAGACGCTGACGTCGTTGTGTGGTCGGCACATCCGTTAAGTATCTATGCCAAATCCGAACAAACCATCGTCGACGGAACCATCGTTTTTGACCGCGCAGAAGATGCCAAATTACAAGAGGCATTGAAAGCGGAAAAGCAGCGTTTGGTGATGAAAATGTTAGGTGCGAAAAAAGGGGGTGCGGCAACCCGCCCAGCAATCCCTTCGTACAAACCAGAAAACATGTGCGAAGAGGATCACAACCACGAGCGCAGTTTATGGGAGCGTATTTCACACCGTTTTGTTAACATCGACTAAAAGACACACATATGAAAACGAATATATTTGCATTATTGATGTTGGCCAGCTTGGGACTTAACGCCCAAGAAACCATGCATCCCTCGCCGGCACAAACTAAAAAGATTGTGATTTCTGGCGGAACGCTACACATTGGCAATGGCCAAGTGATTGAAAACGGAACCCTGAGTATTGAAAAGGGGAAAATTAAAATTGAAACGGCTACTGTGACAGGTGATGTCGAGCGCATTGATGCCACAGGCAAGCATGTGTACCCGGGGATTATTGCCCCAAATACCAATATGGGTTTGGTGGAGGTTAGCTCAACTAAGTCAACAGCTGATTTTGATGAGTTAGGGGACATGAACCCAAGCGTTCGTTCAATCGTGGCCTACAATACCGACAGTAAAGTAATCAATACGGTTCGTTCGAATGGCGTTTTATTGGCGCAAATCGTTCCGCAAGGAGGATTGATTTCGGGCTCTTCTACGGTTGTACAATTGGATGCTTGGAACTGGGAAGATGCCGCGTATGCACTTGACAATGGAATACACATGACGTTTCCTGCGTTGATTAATCGTCCGATGCAAATGCGCAGAAGAGGTGGAGATTCGGATCCGGTTAAGTTAGGATTAGAGCGTATTGAACAAGGTCGCGTATTTTTCCGTGAGGCGAAGGCTTATTTGCAGGAGAAAACACATGCATCCACCAACTTGAAATTCGAGGCGACACGCGGGTTATTTGATCGGTCAAAAACACTTTATATACACTGTGATTTAGTGAAAGAAATGTTAGTGGCGATCGATTTTGCCAAAGAATTTAATTTCAAATTAGTCATTGCGGGAGGTGCGGATAGCTACATGATTGCAGATATTTTAGCGGCGAACAACGTGGCTGTTATCTTGCATGAGCCACATGCGCTTCCGGCTACGGAGGACGATGCCGTGGACCAACCCTACAAAACAGGTGCTCAGCTCCAAAAAGCGGGTGTTTTATTCTCAATTTGCCAAGATTCAGGAGATGGGTACACGCAAATTCGGAATTTGCCATTTTTGGCTGGAACAATGTCGACCTATGGCTTAACGAAAGAAGAAGCTTTGGCTGCGATCACCTTGAATCCAGCTAAAATTATGGGGATTGCAGATCGGACCGGAAGTTTAGAAAATGGGAAGGATGCCAATATTGTCATCTCAACGGGCGACATCTTGGATATGAAATCGAGCGTTGTTACGCACGCGTTTATTCAAGGACGCGCGATCAACTTGGACAACAAGCATACGCAGTTGTTTAATCGATATAAATATAAATACGGTCTTTAATACTATTTTTGCAGAGGCGCTTTTAGCGTCTCTGCTTTTTTCTATACCCTGTGAAACACCGCATACTTCTTTTTGACACCATTTTGGACGGGCACCACCCGGATTATTTGCTGTATGCCATCGAATATTTT
>CAMCXW010000080.1 GCA_945883625.1 Spirosoma fluviale | reverse complement strand
AATTTTCCATCTTTCAAATCCCCCTCAAAAGACAAATACGCATCCTCCTTCTCCCACTGCGGCGGAATCTTAAACGACACATGACCATCCTTAAAAAACACTTCAGCGATCGGACGCGCCGAACCGCCATCCCCCACAAAATGACCAGTCAATGTCCGCAATCCAGAATGCCGAACCTGCAACCAAGATGGTGCCGTCGACACACCTCCGTTCCGATTTTCCATCGAAACCGATAAATCCCATGCACCCTCTAACGGATGATGTTCCTGTGCCAAAGCACTGGAAGAAAATGCAAGTAAAGCAATCAATAATTTTTTCATAGGTCTACGATTTAACCGCCTCCATTTTAGGCGAAATGAAATGAATCAACAACCACGCAAACAAATACGCGCAGCCACAAGCAACAAATATAACATTATATCCGGCCGACAAAGCCTGGTCTGCCTTGTAGGAATCTAAAATTACGCCAATAATATACGGAAAAATCACCCCACCAAGTGAGCCCGCAAGTCCCCCGATCCCCACGACAGATGAAACGGCGTGCTTCGGAAACATATCCGATACGGTCGTAAATATATTTGCCGACCATGCCTGATGCGCCGATGCAGCAATGCTAATTAAAAATACAGCCTGCCAAATATCCGTCGCCCAGCGTGCCCCGATAATTGGCACGGCACACAAAGCAAAAAAGAACATCGAATATTTTCGCGCCTTGTAAACTGGAAAGCCCTTCTTCATCAACCACCCTGAAATATACCCTCCGCCAATACTTCCAATCGACGTGCATGTAAACAAAACCGCCAAATGTAAACTCGGCTTTTTCAAATCCAATGCAAAAGTCGTCGAGAAATATGACGGCAACCAAAACAAGAAAAACCACCAGATCGGATCAGTGAAAAACTTGCCCACAATGAAGACCCAGGTTTGGCGATACCCAAATAATTTACCCCACGCAATAGGCGCCACCTGCGTAATTTCCTCCTCCGATTGAATATGCGTAAGTTCTTCTGGCGTAACAGAACCATGTTTCGCAGGCACCTCGTAAAACCACCACCACAAGGCCAACCAAATAAATCCGATCGCACCTGTAATGATAAACGCCTCTTGCCAGCCATAAGCCCCCAAAATCCAAGGCACCATAATGGGCGCCACCATGGCTCCGATATTTGCCCCGGAATTAAAAATGCCGGTTGCCAAAGCGCGCTCCCGTTTCGGAAACCACTCCGCAACCGTCTTTATCGCAGCAGGAAAATTCCCTGCTTCACCGGCTCCTAAAGCTGCGCGTGCAACACCGAATCCAAAAGTTGTCTTCGCTAAGGCGTGTGCCATGCATGCAATAGACCAAATAACAATCGAAATCGAATAGCCCATTTTGGAACCGATCTTATCAATCACCTTTCCAAAAGCTAATAATCCAATCGCATACGAAGCCGTAAAACACATCACAATAAAACTGTAATCCGTCTCCGACCAATTTAATTCTTTCTCCAGTGTAGGCTTCAACAACCCAATCACCTGGCGATCCAAATAGTTAATCGTCGTCGCAAAAAACAACAGAGCGACCACCACCCACCGATAATTTCCTTTCATTAGAATCCGATTGAATTCCCGCCGTCAACCGGGATTGAGACGCCTGTTACGTAATTTGATGCATCCGATGCCAAATACACTGCGGCCCAACCGATATCCTCTGGTTTCCCGAAATGGCCCATCGGCGTGCGATCCATCGCCTTGTGCTTCCGATCCGGATCCGAATTCATAGCAGTCCGACTCATCGCCGTTTCAATAAATCCGGGGGCAATCGCATTCACGCGCACACCCTGCCCCGACCACTCCGAAGCCAGCACACGAACCAATCCATAAATACCGGTTTTTGACGACGCATATGCCGCCACCCGATCGATTCCGTAATAAGCCGCCATGGATGAAATCATAATGATGGATCCTTTGCCGCGCTCGAGCATATGTTTCCCCACTTCACGTGTCAACGCAAAAACAGCATTCAAATTCACATTAATTATGTTGGCAAAATCGTCATCCGAAACTTCCACCGCGTATCGCTTCATATTAATCCCCGCATTATTCACCAAAATATCGATGCCCCCATGTTTCGAAACAATCTCGGAAACTAAAGAAGTAGTCAAACTCAAATCCGACACATCATTCACTGCAAAATGAGCACCTGCACCAAGGCTAGCCACGGCTTCTTTCAGCACATCTTCGCGCCTACCGGTAATCACGACCGTCGCGCCGGACGCTAAAAAACATTTCGCGATATCAAACCCGATTCCAGTTCCGCCACCTGTGATGAGCGCCACGCGCCCGTGTAATGAGAATGGTTGTTGCATTTTACTTTTTCTAATTTAAAGTGGAGCGAATCGCTAATTCTAGTCCACGTATTTCTGCCAAACCGCGTAATCGTCCGATCGCCGAATAGCCTGGGTATGTTTTCTTGTTCAAATCATCGAGCATTTGATGACCGTGGTCGGGACGCATCGGAATCTCCGCGCCTCCTCTTCTTTTTTCTTCTTCCGCGACTGCTTTGACAACCTCGAACATATCTACGTCGCCCGTTAAATGCGGCGCTTCATGAAAAATCAAGGGGTCATTCTGTTCCCGGAAAGTCGTACGTAAGTGCATGAAATGAATGCGATCTGCGAACCGACGAATCATCGCGGGCAAATCATTATCGGCCCGCACCCCTAAAGATCCCGTGCAAAATGTGATACCGTTAGCCCGCACCGGCGACGCTTCCATCAATAAAGCTAAATCCGATTCCGTACTCACCACCCGCGGCAAGCCTAATAAAGGAAATGGAGGATCATCCGGATGGATGCATAGATTGATGCCTAATTCCTGTGCCAAAGGCGCAATCGATCGCACAAAATAGTGCAAGTTTTCACGCAACTGATCCGCTGAAATATCGCGGTATTCGTCCAGTAGACTTTGAAAATTCTCTAAATGAAAGGCCTCCTCGGAGCCCGGAAGACCTAAAAGTGCCGTGTTTTTTAACTCGTCTTTCTCGGCTGAAGTCATCGTCGCAAAACGCTCAGAAGCTGCCGCCTGCACAGCCAATGTATAATCCGCGGCCGCACCTGTGCGCTGTAAAATATGCAAATCAAATACAGCAAAGTCGGTCCACACAAATCGCAAAGCACGTGCGCCATCCGGCATTTCGAAATTTAATTTGGTACGTGACCAATCCAGCACGGGCATAAAATTATAGCAAACCGTTTTGATACCGCAAGCTGCTAGATGACGTAATGAAGTCTTGTAATTTTCGATGTGCTGAGCACGAGAAGGCAAGGCCTTTTTTATTCCTTCGTGTACGGGAAGCGATTCGACCACCGACCAATGTAAGGGCGTCCAATCCTGATTCCCTGCTTCAATAATCGAAATGCGTTCTTGGATAGCTTCGGTGGACCACACATCGCCAACGGGGATTTGATGTAACGCAGTGACAACGCCAGTACATCCGGCTTGTCGTATATCCATCAACGAAACCGGGTCGTTCGGTCCGAACCAGCGCATCGTGTGTATCATGTAAAATTGTTTAAAGGCTTACGCGTTGTAAAGTGCAAAATGCACAAAATTTACTGAAATCTTTGCGTGTTTATTGGTTCATTTAGCCCAAAAGACGGCTGGGAATTAGGCCAAAGCCCAGAAGAAAACGTCGTTGATTTTCACTTGGTTTAGAATTATGAGGACTAATTTAATTTAAATTGCTAATTTCAGAAACCTAAACCGATTTAATCCTGATGCAAACTTGGTCATGCACCCAACCGGGAACTTTTGAATTACAAGAAACAGAAATACCTCATCGTCCTGCAGGATATTCGCTATTGCGCGTCCGCGTGATTGGAATTTGTGGCACCGACATACACGCGTTTGCTGGGAACCAACCCTTCTTTCAATATCCCCGAATTTTAGGGCATGAATTGGCGGCCGAGGTCGTGGAATCCGAACAATTTTCAAGCAGTTCATTGGTGACGATTATCCCTTATTTTAATTGTGGGACTTGCTCCGCGTGCCAACAAGCCAAACCGAATTGTTGTGAACATATTCAGGTTTTTGGCGTGCATACCGATGGCGGCATGCGCGAATATATCACCGTGGAGGACCGATTTATCTTAGCCGGGAACGGGCTTTCTGCTGATGAACTTGCCCTGGTAGAGCCCTTATCCATCGCCGCCCATGGACTGCGTCGTGGAAAAATTCAGGCGGGCGAAAAAGTGCTTGTCATGGGTGCCGGGCCCATCGGATTATTCACCATTTTACTCGCCAAAATCCAAGGGGCACAGGTCGAAGTAGCTGAACCGAATGCGGCGCGTTTGGCATTTTGTGAGGATAAATTGGGTGTGTCTGTAGCTTCACAATCGAGCTATCAAACGGTCATCGACGCCACCGGAAACCGCGCAGCCATCGAATCTGGTTTTGCCAAAATCGCCCACGGAGGTCAATATATCCTCATTGGGCTTCAAAAAGAGGCCATTTCCTTCATCCACCCCGAATTCCATAAACGCGAAGCGACGCTGATGAGTAGCCGCAACGCTACAATTGAAGACTTCCACTATGTCATGGATTTGCTGCGTACAAAGCGGGTCAATGCAAGTGATTTCATCAGCCACCACGTGGCTTGGTCGGCAGTCGCTGAGGTATTTCCGAAGATTCACCTGCCGGAGATGGGGGTGATAAAAGCAGTCGTCAGTAGTCAGTCAAACTAGACGTTGGACGTCAGACGTCAGACGTTAGTCCGTAGGAAAAGAGTCCGAAGTCAAATTAGACGCTGGACGTTATACGTCAGACGCTGGACATTTGTAAAAGTATCCTGCAGACTATTTGCCTCCGGACTTTGTCCCTCCGTACTGATGACTAGCGACTGATGACTGACGACTGATACCTACCTCGGTTGAATCTCCTTCAGCGTCGATTGAACTTTAGGCGCTTGGCGCGGGCCGCGCTGTGGATCAATATCCGGCGAAGTAGTTCGTTGAGATTTGTCTTTCAAGATGAAAAAACGCAAGGCAAATTCGTGCGTTTGGTTACTAATTCTGGACACTACGCCCGTTGGCATTTCATACACATAGCCCAAATAAAACTTCTTACTCGCCTGCAAGCCCAAGCGAATACCGATACTTTCCTGGTGTCGATAGTTCAATCCCGCATCTAACTTTCCGCGAAGATTTGCCATTAATTGAACATCCCAACTTAATGGA
>CAMCXW010000079.1 GCA_945883625.1 Spirosoma fluviale | reverse complement strand
CCTGCATTAAAGTCAACGGCATTGAGTTTCTTGAAATTATCTGGAAATTATGCTAAAGTAGGTAAAGAAGCAGGTACGTATGCAACTAACACATTGTTTGGTTTAGCAGGAGCTAGTGATGGATTTGGTCCAGTGATCAACTTCCCTTACAATAACTTGGGTGGACGTACGTTGAGCAATACACAAGCTGATCCGAATTTAGGACCCGAGTTTACGACTTCACGAGAGGTTGGCCTAGAAGCTAAATTTTTCAAAAATAGATTAGGTATTGAAATGAGTTATTTCAATACTTTGTCAACAGACCTAATCTTTGCTGTGCCGGTAGGCCCATCCACTGGATTTACTTCACAGAACAGAAATGCAGGGTCATTAAAGCAGAAAGGTTTTGAATTATTAATTACAGGTACTCCTTTGCAAACAAGTAATGGTTCATGGGATATCTCAGCTAATTTTACCACGTTAGATCCAATTGTTGAGTCTTTGGCTAAAGGAGTTGAGTTTATCCAATTAGGTGGATTTACTACGCCAGGAACGCGTTTATATGCGGGCCAACCGTATGGTTTATTGTTTGGTTCTGTATTTAACAGAGCTCCAGATGGTAAGAAATTAATTGGGGCAAACGGCTTAACTTCCTTGAGTCCTTTACAAGGTGCTATTGGAAATACAAACCCGGATTGGACAGCTGGTATCACAAATAACATTCGTTATAAGAATTTCAACTTCAATTTCTTAATTGATATCCGTAAGGGTGGTGATGTATATTCACGTAACATCGGTGACTTATACCGAAGCGGTACTGCCAAAGAAACGGCTGAGTTTGATAGATTTACATCGAATGGTGATGTAGCTAAGCCTTACATTATTGAAGGTACGTTAGCAAACGGTCAGCCTAATACAACTCCAATTACTGCTCAGGATTACTGGGGCACCATTTACGCTTTTGGTACGGGTGAATCGTATGTATTTGATGGTTCTTGGTTAAGACTACGCGAGGCTTCAGTTTCTTACACGGTGCCTAGTAAAGTTTTAGCTAAAACACCTATCGGTAAGATGGAACTAGGACTTAACGGTAGAAACCTTTGGTTATATGCGCCGAATTTCCCTCATTTCGATCCAGAGACAAATGCGACTGGAGTAACGAATTCACAAGGTTTTGAGGCAAATGGCTTACCTCAGACTAGAAATTTTGGTTTCTTCTTACGAGCTACTTTTTAATCATAAATATTAATAGAATATGAAAATTATCAGATATATATCAATGAGTTTTGTAGCTGCTATCTTTGTGGTTACTAGCTCTTGCGACAGTTATTTGGACGTTAATGTTAGTCCTAACTCGCCAACTTCCGCTCCAATTGCTCAAGTTCTTACTAGCGTAACAGTTAACGTAGGATTTAGAGGTGGTAGCGATATGCATCGTTATACGTCTCTTATTGCGCAGCAATTTGCTGGGCAAGGGGCGGCAGGTACACAATCTCGTGAATACGCTAGATATTTAATTCAGCCTACCGATGTGAACAATTTATATGCATCTTTATTCGCTGTTCAGCTCGCTGATATTGAATATATTATTGCAAATAGTGAACAAAGTCCACACTACAGAGGTGTTGCTCGTATTTTAAAGGCATATGTTTATTCTCAAGCAGTAGACATGTGGGGCGATTTGCCTTATTCGGAAGCATTTAAATCACCAGAGATTAATCAGCCGAAGCTTGATGACGATGAGGTAATTTACACGAAGATTGTAGAATTAATTGATCAAGGTATTGCAGATGTGAAGGCAACTAGCTCTGCTTTAAGTCCTGGAATTAATGAAACAATATTTTTAGGGAATAGAACTAGATGGGAGCGTTTAGCTAATACCTTGAAACTGCGTTTATTTTTACATTACTCAGCTAAGGATGCTGCTTTTGCAAAATCCAAATTGGATGCGCTTGTATCTAGCAATGCAATCTTCTTAAGTTCGAATGCGGACAATTTCCAAATGAACTTTGTAGATGCTGTTTCGTCTCAAAATTCAATTCATCAGTTTGAAATATCGAGACCAGATCAGTTTTTCCCGAACAAAACGATTGTTGACATGATGAATGGCACAACGGATCCAAGAAGACCATTTTACTTCACTGATTTCCCTTTTGGTTCAGGGAAATATAAGGGGGCAACTCCAGTAGATGGTCAATCTTTTGCTTATTCACGTGTTCATACATACCTACGTGGAAACTTGAAATCTGCGATTGCATCTTCTAGTGTTAATGCTTCTGGTTCAATTATTGCTGCGGCTGCTTATAATAATGCGTATACTGGTGCTGCACCTATTCGCTTATTAACATTTGCAGAATATAATTTCATTCGCGCTGAACATGCACTGCGTTATGGTGCAGGGGTAAGCGCTGCAGAAGGTTTCTTTAAAGAGGGAATCAAAGCATCTATGAGTTTGGTGGGCGTAAGTGCTGCAGATCAAAATGCATATCTAACTGCGCATGGAAATCTGAACGCTTCTTCGTTAGAAGGTAATATTGAAAAAATTATTACGGAGAAGTATGTCGCTAATTATGGTGTGGCTGTAGAGCCTTGGAACGACTGGAGACGTACAGGCTACCCTGCCTTAAAACCTGTTGACGCTAGTGTTGCCGCCATGACAGGAGGTATACCTCGCTCACTGTTTTATCCAGATTCGGAAGTTAGTTCGAACACAAACTTCAAACAAAAATCAAACATGTTGGCGAAAGTATTCTGGGATACTAGACCATAATATGCATTATTTGTAGGCAAAAAGGCTATCCATCTTTAGGGTAGCCTTTTTTTATCCCCTTTTTATCCTATGTATAAATATACCCTTTTATTGTCTGTAGCACTTATTTTAGGTGTTACTAGCCTAAGCCACGCGCAAGATACGGATGCGTACCAATTGCCGCCTAAGGAAATTGCCGACTTGCTTTTAGCGAAGCCAACGCCTTTTGTGCGCATTGATTCCAAAGCAGAATACCTATTATTACTTGGCCGTAATTCATATCCGAGTGTGGAGGAATTAGGCCAACCGGAAATGAAGATCGCGGGATTGCGCTTGAATCCGTTGAATTTTTCGCCAAGCCGACAAAGCCCCATCAGCAGTATTACGTTGCAGACCATCAAATCCGGTGCTCCCATCGTGATTACTGGCTTGCCTAAAAACCTAGCTGCCGGTGCTATTGCCTGGAATCCTTCCGAAACCAAAATTGCATTTACCCAATCCGAAGTGAATCGGGTAGATCTATATGTCATCGATATCGCCACCAAAAAAGCGACACGTGTGAACGCTGATCCAGTTAACCAAGTATTAGGCATTGCCTTTACCTGGGTAGACGACCAAACTATTTTGTACAAAGCTACCACACATGATGCGGCTGGTGCACCCAAGCGGCCGATTACGCCGAAGGGGCCAACGATCCAACAAAATATCGGCAAGGCTGCTCCACGTCCTACGTTTCAAGATTTGATCAAGTCACCGTATGATGAGAGTCTGTTTGCGTATTTTGCTGAAAGCCAACTGGTCCTTTACAAAAATGGGGTCAATAAGAAAGTAGGCAAACCTGAGCTGACCAATTCCTTTCAATTATCGCCAGATCGTCAGTATGTGATGACGCGGACCTTAACGAAACCATTCTCGTATGCGGTGCCGGCGTACGGATTTACATCCACTGTTTCGGTGATGAATCTGGAAGGAAAAGTCATCAAGGAATTAGCTAAGCTTCCCTCTGCGGAGAGCGCTCCGGCAGGTAATGACAATGTACAAAATGTCCCAAGGGGATTTGAGTGGCGTGATGATGAGCCAGCTTCGATCGTGTATGCGATGCCGTTGGATAGTGGTTTCATCAAAAAACAAGTGGAATTTCATGATGCTGTTTATAGCATAGCTGCACCATTTACGCAAGCAGCAAAGGAGTTGTTTAAAACCAAAACGCGTTTTGCCGGGGTGACTTGGGGAGATAAAAATCTCGCATTGGTGTCCGAGGTATTGCGTGGTAAGCAGACTTTTAAAGTGAGTCGCTATACACCACAGACTGGTGCGATGGAGGTTTTGTATGAGCGTAATCTAACAGATGCTTACCGCAATCCAGGAAGTCCTGTTCAGACAAAAAATGCTTTTGGACGTGAGGTGATTCAAGTAACGGATGGTGGAACTAAGATTTTGATGAACAACCCAGTGGGCTCATCAGATCAAGGTGACCTTCCTTTTATCGCCAAATTTGATTTAGCTACGAAGAAAAACGAGATTATTTGGCGCGCAAAGCCAGGTCATTTTGAGCAAGTAGAAGAGGTGATCGACGCAGATAAAGGTATTGTATTGAGCAGAAAGGAATCAAAAACAGATGTCCCAAATTACTTCATCAAAAACCTTTTGAACCCTGCACAGGATAAATCTCTGACGCAATTTGAAAATCCATATCCTAATTTAGTGGGTATCACCAAAGAGAAAATCAAATACAAACGTGCTGACGGGGTAGATTTAACGGGAGATTTGTATTTGCCAAAAGGCTATAACAAAGAAAAGGATGGTCCTTTGCCAGTTTTAATCTGGGCTTATCCGCGAGAATTTAATTCAGCGGCTGATGCGGCACAGATTCGCGGTAGCAAAGACCGTTTTACAACCTTGAGCTGGGCTTCGCCTATTTACTATGCGACACAAGGCTATGCGATCTTGGATAATGCGGAAATGCCGATTGTTTCAACAGACGCTTCTAAGAAGCCAAATGATAATTTTGTGGAGCAGCTGAAGTTGAATGCATCCGCGGCAATCGATCATTTGGTGCAGTTGGGTGTAGGTGATCGCAAGCGCATGGCGGTAGGTGGTCATAGCTATGGCGCCTTTATGACAGCTAATTTATTGGCCCATACGGATTTGTTTAAGGCAGGTATTGCACGTAGTGGTGCTTATAACAGAACCTTAACTCCGTTTGGTTTCCAAAATGAAGATCGTACGTATTGGCAAGCACCTCAATTATATTTTGAGATGAGTCCATTCAGTTATGCAGATAAAATCAAGGAACCGATTTTGTTAGTGCACGGTGAGCAGGATGACAATACAGGTACGTATCCGATTAACAGTGAGCGTTTATACGCCGCTTTAAAAGGAAATGGAGGCACAACCCGCTTTGTTTATTTACCCTACGAAGCGCATAGCTACCGTGGCCGAGAAAATGTCCTACACTTATTGTGGGAACAATTTCAGTGGTTGGAGAAATATCTTAAATAAGCATAAAAGGCGACCGAAGGTCGCCTTTTATGCTTATTTAAGAAGTCCGGAGGGAAAGAGTCCGAAGTCTAAAAGAAATGAGACGAAAGCTTTTGGATTTTAACCTT
>CAMCXW010000078.1 GCA_945883625.1 Spirosoma fluviale | reverse complement strand
AAAATCATCTTTTGCTCTCCCGTAGAAAGCGTATGAAAATATCGATCACGTAAATAAGCCAAACCAAACATAGCCAAACACCCATCTACCTGTTCTGCTTGCGCCTCACTCACCTTCCGCGTAACTCCCAATAAATCAAACAAGCCCGAGGCTACAACTGCAAAGGAAGTCCCCGTTTCCTTAAAATATAAATGCATTTCGGGACTTACATATCCAATGTTTCGTTTGATATCCCAAATACTCTCTCCTGTTCCTCGTTTTCGACCAAATAACATCATATCCTGTGAATACGATTGCGGATTGTCTGCCGTAATTAAACTTAACAAGGTAGACTTCCCTGCTCCATTTGGCCCTTTTAATACCCAGCGTTCACCCCGATTAACCACCCAAAAAATTTGATTCAATATGGTTTTGACCCCATAACGAATGGTCACGTTTCGTAAAGAAACAATAGGATCACCTCCTAAATCTCCAGGCTGAATCCCTGGGTTATTATTTTCCTCCAAAGACTTCAGCCTGGGGATCACAGGTATATCTATGCGAAGCTGATAAACTCGATTCACAAATTCAGGTATGTCCCCTCCCGATAAAAATAAGATGAATCGGATGCCCTGCGCGAGTAATTGACTTAATCCTGCCGATAACACCGACCGGCCTGCTATATCTAAACCTAAATATGGGTTATCCAGCAACAACCAATCTGGCCTTTGGCCTAATGCTTTAACAATCTGTAAGCGCTTATTTTCACCGTTGGAGAGTTGTAGTAATGGCTTATCCAACAAGCCATCTAGCTTAAACATAGTCACATAATCAGCCACATCCAGCTCCCCAAATTCCTCTCGAACGGTATACGAATCCTCCGAATCTGCGGAATTAAATCGTTGTTGAAGGTAAAATTCAGAAATATTACTCCGATTCTTAAAGTGATGTTGTTGCGCTACATACAACACAAATGACCCCTGAAACCATACCTCCCCTTTTCGAAACAATCGACCCGAGAGAGCTTTGGCCAACGTCGTTTTTCCGGACCCCATCGGACCTACAATAGCCAAACAATCATCTTCGCATATCTCAAAAGAAATATCCTTTAGGACTTCTTGAGCACCATATGAGGCCGATAAATGACTGACACGCGCAACTATTTCTTTCGACATAGGGGAATTAAACAGCCAACAATTTACCGCATTTTTAATATATTTTGCCTGCTTTAAATCGATTAACCATGAAATATTTATTCCTAGTGGGGCTACAGAAACTACCTCCAACGAGGTGTTTTCTTTTATTTTAGATGAGTGGTAGCAAAACAGGTAGCACGAAATGATTGAGGTGATTGGCGTTACATTGGGTTTTCAATCGAGAACTAACTTCATTAAGGTGTTAAAAAGAAAATGTCAGAATGACTCAAGCGGAATGTTTAGAAAAATTTTGATTCAAATTGTTGCAAAGCAATCCAGTCATTTTAAGTCAATCAGCACAAAACTACATACTTAGTCGTTTGTGTAAAAAGTCATTGTGAATGTTTGTTGGCCTTTCAGTAAATCTGCCCGACGAATCGAGCAGATTTTGAATCCCTATTTTCCTGAAATGATGGCTTTTGAATACGGTTGTAGCACCACTGGTCCCACCAAACCATATTCCTGAATAATGCCCCGGTCCGCCGCGGCTTTGTTTAACGCAACCAACCGATTATTTAGCGTCGTTGCCACCCTTACTTCAATCGTATTTTTTCCTGCCTTCAAGGTATTACCCAAATCGGCTTGCGCGGAAATTTGATCTATCGCCACGGCCGTTCCATTTACTTTTAGGGTAAAGGTGTCTACTACTTGACCCAAGGCTAAACGGGCACCTTGCTTCGCTGAATTCCAGTCACTTGGCAAGTCCAAAATATATGTATAGGTTCCCAAGCCCGACGCGTTCTTTAATTCCGCGATGTCAGGCCAAGATTGTAGGCCATTAAGGGACAATTGAACCTTCGACTTGTCCGTCGCTACACTAGCCACCCCCGTGCTGCCATACGGATTAGCTGGTTTCCAATCTTCCACGCTTAATTGCCACGTTCCGCTCGTCAAATCCATTTTAGCCACCGAAGCAGGAATTTGGGAAATCACTTTTTTCCCATTACTTAAGATACTCGTGTACTTCCCTGCCTGGCTCGCATAAACGGCAAATTTTCCATTTCCAAGCGAATGAATGCCATCTGCCGTAGTGGACTGAACATAAAGTGAATTGCCTGTTAGCCCTAATTGAGCCGGATTAGCACTAATGCCAATTAACATAGATTCATCTACGTCCAAGCGAACATCCACCGTCACTCGGTTTCCCTTCCGCTGGTAATGCGCAATCGGACTAATTTCGCCAGACCAAGCATTCAACAAAAAGGGTTGGCCTGTACCTTCCAACGTAATTTTCTGAGCCAATACCGCTCCTATTTTTGTACCATAGGTTGCACCCTTACTCCGCGTGGTTTTAGGTTCTTCAAAAATATTGCCTGGTGTACCTTGCAAATTCTTATAGCGGTCATCTGTGCTGTATCCCGTTGGAGGAATTTGGTCATCCCCTTGGTTGTACAAAAAATAATAATTCGTTCCCGAAGTCGGATCGAAACGTCGCATACTCATCAAGCTAGATTGATTTTCAGGTTCTGCCCCCGGCAAAATACCAATCGATTTTAAATAGGCCGGAACTTCCTTTTCGGTGCCTAACACATGAACAGATTTTTGACTTTGTAATTCGGCAAGCAATGACTTTAGTTTCGCGTCATCACCTGGGGTATTTCCCGGTGTACGGAGGGGCAGAGGCCCAACAATCACAACGGGAAGTCCTTGTTTCGCATAGGCTACTAACTTCGCTGCCATCGCCAACGGTAAGGTATTTTTCGCCGGATTATACACCGAACCAGCCTGCAAATGCCCATTTAAAATAAAGGCCTTATACGCCGGCCCAGCTTCATATAGGCGCTGGTTGCTCACAGAAACTTGAGGTAAAGACATCAACGTCGGATTCAAATAATCCCATGTAAAACCATGCGCTTGTAAACTTAAATCATTCCAAAAACGAATATTACCTATGCCCGCCACAAAAGGAGCCGGAAAAGAATAATTTTGCATGTAGACAGCCACGTCTATTTTCGCCCGACCTTGTTTTAAGACCTGCTCATTTCGGGCCAACCACCTATTGATCATCGGCGCATCCGCCGCCCAAATAGGGTTGCGTGGGCCCCAACTATTCGAGAAATTACCCTCTCCAAACGTATTATAGCCTGGCCATACTGACTTAGGGTTAAATGTATAAGGATAAACGTGATAGACTCCTTTGCTTTGACCGCTGGCAAAATTTTTGTTTTGGCGAACAAGGATATCTTGGAAAGTTTGAGCATAGTTTAAAGAACGTGCAGCGGCTAATTCATTCGAATACCAGGTATTTCCACTGATATGATTCGCGGAAGCCATTGGACGATAGACGTCGATTTGATCTCCAGAAGAAAGAGTTTCGTGTTCAGGTCGGTCGAGGAAATAGGTAACGTCCAATTGGTCTGGAATATTGACCGTGGGCACATCCTCCGGCTGTAAACGCAAGGCCAAATTGTAACCATGCGCCCAATCACTGAAGGGTTTGATGCGATTTTCAGTAAATAAATTAGTCCGCACTTTGTTATAATCGGCACGAATGCGTACATCACTTTGGTCAGAATAGGTATAATAATGCTTGATGTCCATGCCTCCACCTCGGGGTCCCCAAACACGGTCAATACCAGCGTCAATAAGAGCGGGCAAATGGGGCAATAGGTCATAGCCGACTTGCGCATTAAAATCACTAGCCATGTTACTACTCCAAACGTCGCTCGGTGCACCGAAACCGTCAATCGAGTGCGAATCAATAAAAATATCCCCCGCATTTTGTTTCAAAAGTGCTTTAATACTCGAGGTCCAATAGGCTTCATAACCTTGAATGAGTAATTGAGTTCCTTCTTTGCTGAAAACCTCTGGTTGTGGATCGACCCCAACCATGCGAATGACAATGAGTGCCCAAGTCCCTTCACCTGGTGGTACGGACCAAGTCAAAAAGCCCGACATGGGTTTCCCGAAGTAACCTTTGGATTTTCCAGCGAGGATTTGGTCTGTTAAGTTGATTCGCGTGCCCGGATCTATGGTTAGTAACTTAGACCCTTTTAAAGGCATTTTACTCACTCGATAGGCATGTACGGCCAAAATGGCCCCTTTCCCAGGCAAGGTGTCTGTGTAAGCTTTTCCAGCTGATAAAAGGGTATCGGAGGCGGATAATGTTTTACGGGCGAAGTCGTGTTTGATCGAAAAATTACCTGGAATAGGTGCACCCGTTTTATATTTTAAACTGATTTTGATACCAAGTTCGTTACCTTTTTTCAATAGCCCCTCAATTTGTGCGAGAGTGGGTTCACCACCCTGACCTATTTCCACACCGGCAATACCAGCAGCTTTTAACTCGACTAATTGTTTTTCCAATTCCGCCAATTCGGCTGTTTCTGGGGGAAAATTCCAACGAACCCAAGGAAGGTCTTCCGCCTTCGGACTGGCAAAGGATTTCTTCGTGAGGGGAGTTACCGAATTTAATTTAGGATAGGCAGGAGTCCAAGTGCCTTTTTGAGCCAGAGTCTCAAATACACAGGTAAACAACAGGAGAAATAAGGCAATTTGTTTCATCGTTTTAAAATAGGTAGGCCGGCAAATTAATTTTTTTTTCACAATCAAAATGCCTAATCAATAACTTGTAGATGAAACATTGCAATGAAGCGACCAAATTGTATTTAAATAAACTCTACCATTCTAATTTTGCTAACGATTTACACGGAGGAGTTTAACGCTCTCAAAATTAAATACTTGAATACCACGCCCAGCCAACACCCCCTTTATCAACACGACCCTACACCACCAAAAAGTTATACTAATCGAGCAGCAAATAAGATAAAACAAGGGACAGATTTCAACGAACACTAAGTCATTCAGAAAATCCAAAAATATAAAATAGATTAAACCTGATAGGTTTTGATTCGATCAAGATTCGTAAATATCCGACTCGGCTAATACCACTTTAGCTTATTGGAGAAAATTGTAGAAATGCGATACTTCTTTTTTATTTTTTCCATGCATGGTCCACCTTTGGCAATCCTCTAAGGTTTGCCAAAGTAAATAGATCTCGAAGTGTCGCAACTCTACACCTATAAAATTTCGTCGCAAAATTTACCCGAAAGGATATAAAATTGAAAAAGGATTCATATTATTGATTTTTAAAACCTTTACAACTATGAAAAAGAATTACGCAAACTCCCGTCGGCAATTTTTAGCTGCCGGCTCCCTTGCCTCTTTAGGCCTTTT
>CAMCXW010000077.1 GCA_945883625.1 Spirosoma fluviale | reverse complement strand
AATCGTATTTACATAAGCATTTATTAGGACCTTTGGCCATACCTGAAACGAGGTATTTCGGATTTGATACGAATATGTCGGATACGGATTCAGAATGCCTTCGGATGCAAGGAGTTATTGCGCAAGAAGGTCCTTTTGATATTTGTATTATGGGTTTAGGTAAAAATGGGCATATCGCTTTTAATGAGCCAGCGGCATTTTTAAATGCCAAATTTCATAAGGCTACCTTGGCAGAATCAACGATCCAACATGACCCAGCGCTATCACAGGGTGCTGAACCGGCATTCGGTTTATGTGTGGGCATGGAGGAAATCTTGCAATCGAAAAAGATTATTTTCTTGGTGACCGGAAACGGTAAAGAAGCTGCATTTAAACAAATTATGACGAAGCAAATTACCACGGAATGTCCAGCGTCATTCTTATGGTTGCATCCGAATGTGGAGTGTTTTACGACGGTTAATTATAAATGATTTGATACATCACTTGGTTTTATTAACCAGGTAAGTTGCTGAGTAAATGAAAGTATTATCAAACGAATAAAATACACCTTTTCTGAGTGCGCGTACCTTTGGATAGCTACACGGATAACTAATTGTCTTTCAGCATATTATTTGATATGGCATTCGTCACTTGAATGCACGATGGACATTCTTAAAAAAGTGTCCATTAGCTATTTTTTTAGGCTAAATTTAGGTTACCTAATATAAAATGGCAAAATTCTGAGAATTAATTAGTTAACATTAGCTTAACATGGGTGTAATCTAATCAACATTATACCAATATACTTTTGTCCCTTAATCAATTAAACAATTCATTCATGAGATTACTCGTACGCACGCGTGCGCACCAGTTACTAGCTCAAAGCCGTTATGCGGTTTTCCTATTAACTAGCGCCATCCTCTTACTTTGTTTACAAACCAATACGGTTTACGGGCAAGGATCTAAAATTACTGGAAAGCTAACCGATGCCACCACGCAAGAACCCCTTGCTGGAGGATCAGTTTCCATTAAAGGTTCCTCCAAAGGAACCACCGCTGATGCTAATGGTCAGTATTCCATTTCCATTTCTTCTGAAAATACAGTACTGGAATTTAAATTTGTTGGCTATGCCACCAAAACAGTAACTGTTGGTAATCAATCCACAATTAATGTATCCTTAGTACCTAATGCATCCGACTTAGAACAAGTTGTGGTAGTAGGTTATGGTACGCAAAAGAAGACGGATGTAACCGGTTCTGTTAAATCCGTGGGTAGTGCCGACTTCAACAAAGGTATCATCAACTCACCTGAGCAATTATTACAGGGTAAAGTTGCGGGTGTAAACGTTACTTCAGCAACAGGTGAGCCTGGTGGTTCTCAAGGAATCACGATTCGTGGACCTGGTGGAATTCGTACAGGATCAACGCCTTTATTTGTAATCGATGGTTTAGCTTTGGATAACTCATCTACAGGTGGTGGTAATCCATTAAACTTCATTAACCCACAAGATATTGAGACAATCGACGTATTGAAAGATGCTTCTGCGACTGCCATCTACGGTTCTCGTGGTGCAAATGGTGTTATCTTAGTAACGACCAAAAAAGGAAAAGCAGGAACGTCTAAAATTGAATTCTCCTCGACAATCGGTGTTAGCTCCATTACACGTGCTTTGCCTGTCTTATCAGCAAGTGAATTCAAAAAACAAGTAGTAGCTAATAGCGGTACGCTAGAGGATTTTGGCTCAGAAACAGATTGGCAAAAAGAAATTACGCGCCAAGCGATGACTAAAAACTATAATTTAAGTTTAGGTGGTGGTGCCAATAAATTAACCTACTACGCCGCTTTTGGTGCACAAATGCAACAAGGTATTTTGAAAAACAATCAGTTGGACCGCTTAACTGGCCGCATGAATGTGAATCAAAAATTCTGGGATGATCGGTTGAACTTAGATGCGAATATATCATTTTCGAATACCGTGAATGAGCGACCTGCCATTGAGAATTTATTAGGAACTGCGATTTCAAATAATCCAACCTTACCTACGTATGCCAAAGATGGTAAAACTCCGGCAACATTTATCAGTCAATCAAATCCATTGACAACGTTACAATTGTTTAAGGATGTGAATACCATCAATCGCTTTATTGCAAATATTTCACCTTCTTTGAAATTGACGAAAGGCTTGGTGTATCGAATGAACTTCGGTTATGACAATTCTACATCCGTACGCGATGTACAGACATTAGCAAGTAATGTTCCTAAAATTGATGGTCGCTTAGATACGTATAATACAAGTAACATGAATCAGTTGATTGAAAATTATTTGACGTATAATCTAGATTTAGGAGATCACAGTTTTGCAGCTTTGGTGGGTCATTCATTTCAAAAAATTGAATATCAGTGGCGTACGTTCAGCATCAATCGTTTTCCGATTGTTCCTACGGAGCCAATTTACAATCCGGGCATCGGACAAGAGTTAACGCTTGCTACGAACAGACCTGCGGGACGCGCATTTATTAATGAATTGCAATCATTTTACACACGTTTGAATTACGATTATCAAGATAAATATTTAGCAACTGCCACAGTGCGTGCTGATGGTTCGTCTAAATTTGGTTCGAATAACAAATACGGTATCTTCCCTTCATTCTCATTGGGATGGCGTATTTCTGAAGAACCTTTCTTGAAAAATTCGTCGATTAGCAACTTGAAATTACGTGGTGGTTGGGGACAAACTGGAAACCAAGAAATTCCACCAAAAATCACACAGCCGTTATTTACAGCGACGGTGGGTTCATCTACCTCGTATCCATTGGATAACTCTGCGATATTCCCAGCAGGTATTACGTACTCGCGTTTAGCGAATCCGGATATTCAGTGGGAGGTTTCTACGCAGATGAACTTAGGTTTGGATTTTGCTTTCTTAAATGGAGCACTTTCCGGATCGGTTGATGCGTTTAGAAAGATATCTACCAACATGCTTTTGGAGGTTATTCCAGCAGATCCTGTTCAGCCAGCAAGTTCAGTTTGGACGAATGTGGCGAATATGGAGATTGTCAACAGTGGTGTGGAATTGGATTTGGATTATAAATTCCAAACGAAATCAGGCATTAAATTTAATTTGGGAGGTAACTTAACTTTGATCAATAATGAAGTTGCAGGTTCGCCTTACACCGTTATTCCTTCAGGATCTGCATCAGGTTCAGGTTTGACATCAGCGACTATCAACGGATATATCAACGGACAGCCGATTGGTACCTTCTTCTTACGTGAATTCATTGGTTTTGATGAGAAGGGAATTAGTAAGTACAAAGATCAAGATGGTGACGGAATTGTGACGGACAAAGATCGAATTGCGGCAGGAACGGCTTTACCTACGACCATGTACAATTTCTTTGGAAATGCTTCTTACAAAGGATTCGATGTTTCCATGCAGTTTAACGGTGTGTCAGGGAATAAAATCTACGATAACACAGCAAATTCCTCTTTTTACAAGTTGAGAATCTCAAAAAACACGAACGTAACGCCAGCTGCTTATGCAGATGCTAAGGAATCCATCAACAACGCTGCGCCAGTTTCAACGCGTTACTTGAAAGATGGAGCATTCTTACGTTTGAATAACGTGACGCTTGGATATCAAATCCCAACAGCCAAGTTAGGCATAAGCAAATTTATCTCCAGTGCACGTTTATCCGTTACAGGACAAAACCTGTGGGTGAAAACGAAGTACGATGGATATGATCCCGAAGTAAACAAGGATAACTCGATTAACGGTGTTTTATCTTACGGTATTGACTACCTAAGTTACCCGAAAGCGAAATCAGTGATTGTTGGTTTAAATCTTACATTCTAATTTGAATACCTACATAGAAATGAAAAAATTAAGAAATATAGCCATGTTAATGGTAGGGATGACAGCCTTAGTAGGTTGCTCCGATTTGAATGAAGTTGTATTAGATGAATACAATGCAGCGAATTTGACAGATAAGCAAGCAGCCGATGGAATGATTGCTCCGGTATATGCTTTATTGCCAACGATCTTCCAACATACGACCTTGTTCGCGTTGCAAGAAATCTCAACGGATGAAGCAATTTTGCCTTACCGTGGTGGAACAGATTGGGGTGATAATGGAATCTTTTTGTCTTTACACAAACACGAGACAACGAGTACAGATCCAAACGTTCGAAATACATGGAATGCAACCTTAGCGGGTATATCGCGTTCAGTAACGGCAATTAATTCCTTAAAATCGAATACGGATGCCAATGCTAAATTATACACAGCTGAAGCTCGAGGTATGCGCGCGTATTACAACATGGTGATGTTGGACTTATTTGGATTAGCTTTCTCAAAGGATGATTTAAGTGAGGTAACAACTATTCTTCGCGGTGAAGCAGCTATTGCTTACATCAAAAGTGAATTACTAGCGGTAGAACCTTTATTGTCTACTTCAGTCGGGCCAGGGCGTTTAACCAAAGGAGGCGCTTGGGGTTTATTAGCCCGTTTACATTTAAATGCTGCAGTTTGGCGTGATCCTTATGGAACGCCAACGCACAAGGCTGAGGATATGGATAAAGTAGTTGAGTATTCAGATAAGATCATTAACTCAGGCCAATATGCCTTGTCAACTGATTATTGGGATATCTTCAGCAATGCGAATCACGGAAATAAGGAGTTGATTTTTGCGGTTGATCAGCGCGCAGAATTGAATGGACATAACCGACTTTCTTATTTCTCACTAGCGAATGATCAGCGTCCATTACCAGCATTTCCTGCAGCAAATGGTACAGACGGTCCAGCAATCACACCTACTTTTTATCAGACATGGGTTTCTGCGTATGGTTCCGTGGATCCAGCAGTTGCAGATCCTCGTTTTTACAAACAAAATGTAAAGAAAGAGGATAATCAATGTGTGGATCCAGCAACATATAAAATTGACCGTGGAATATTGCGTGGCCAACAATATGGCTTGATTTTCAAAAGTGGTGCCTTTGTGAGATGTGCAGATGGAAAATCAATGCAGGTGGGTAAAATTGTCAACTCACGTGGCAAAGGCAATCCAATGGTCATTCATACCGAAAAAGTTGATTTCTCAACAGAGGGAAGTGATTACAGCTCAGGTTACCGAGTTTTGAAATATGAGTTCTCAAATAAGTCAGCATCCGGACGTAATTTCGGCGAAGCGGATATCATGATCGTACGTTTAGCAGATGTTTATTTAATGCGTGCGGAGGCTAAATTGCGTAAGTCAAATGATGCAGCTGGGGCGCTTGCCGATGTGAATAAAGTTCGCTTGTCTCGTACAGCTAATTCACCTGCAACAGCACTTGCAAGCATCAACTTAGATTTGTTGTTTCGTGAGCGTGGTTTTGAGTTATACTGGGAATTACAACGCCGGACGGATTTAATCCGTTTCGAAAAGTATGAGGACAGCTGGACAGAGAAAACAGATAAAAATAAGAATAGGCGTGTTTTCCCAATCCCGCAAACGGCGATTGATGGAGCGTCTAACTTAACAGGTTATTTAAAACAAAACGCAGGTTACTAATTTTTTTTATCTT
>CAMCXW010000076.1 GCA_945883625.1 Spirosoma fluviale | reverse complement strand
TTTTCAAACATATTGACCAAATCCCAAGACTCTTGTAAAGTTACGGTAGCGGATACTTCCACTCCCGCATATTTACCTTGTTTCATAACCTCGAGTGCCATGGGAACGTGCCATTCCCAAGGTGTAGCAATAACAACACCATCGATATCTGTACGTTTAGCTAAATTTTCAAAATCATGATCACCTTTTTGATACTCAGCAGCAGGCTTGCGACCTTTATCGGTAATCAATTTCTGAGCCTGTAAAATTGCATTAGGGTCAATATCACAAATGGCCACGATTTCAACATCGTCACGATAAAGCGCCATTCCGAGGTGATCACGGCCTCGAAGGCCAACTCCGATAAAACCTAAACGCACTTTTGTTTGTTGTATTGATTGCAATTTGGCCAAGTGTGGTAAAAAAGCAGCGCCTGACGAATAGACGAGCGATTTAGCGATAAATTTTCTTCGCTTCATAATTTGTCTTACTAGGTTTAAAAAAGCTGAAATTGAAATTTAATCAAATTACTCTTGTAAATTTACACGTTATATAAAAAAATGAACGACGCACCCAAAGTAAGTATCTTCCGAAAAGAACATTTCAATGCCGCACATAGGTTGCACAATGCCGCTTGGAGTGACGAAAAAAACAAGCAAGTTTTTGGTTTGTGCAATAATGCCAATTACCACGGACATAATTATGAATTAATTATTCAAGTTACGGGAACAATTAATCCGGATACTGGTTATGTAATTGATACAAAAGTTTTATCGGATTTGGTGCAACGCGAAGTTTGTAAGAAATTCGATCACCATAACTTAAATTTAGATGTACCTGAGTTTGCAAATTTAAATCCAACGGCCGAAAATATAGCTATTGTAATTTTTGGTAAACTTAGACCACACATCGACTCAACACTAGAATTGAAAATAAAATTATATGAAACAGAAAGAAATTTCGTTGAATTCCCTGCTAATTGATACAGACCGTTTCTTGTTAAATGACGAAGAAATTGGAGATAATCACGTAGCCACCTCGATCGAAACACCGATGAGGGAGGATGCTTTTAATCTTTCTGATGCAGAAAAAATCGAGAAAATAGAATCACATTTTCGCGAAATCATGTTGACCTTAGGCTTAGATCTTACTGATGACTCTTTACGTGGCACTCCCAAAAGAGTTGCAAAAATGTACATTAAAGAGATTTTCAGTGGATTAAATCCCGCAAATGAGCCTAAAATAGCGCTCTTTGAAAATAAATTCGGATATAATGAGATGTTGATTGAGAAAAACATCAGTTTTTACTCGAATTGCGAGCATCATTTTGTACCCATCGTAGGTAGAACACATATTGCCTATATCTCGTCTGGCCAAGTAATTGGTTTATCAAAACTTAATCGTATTGTTCAGTATTTTGCCAAACGCCCACAGGTTCAGGAACGCTTAACCATGCAAATCGCCAAATACTTACAAAAAGTTTTAGAAACAGATCATGTCGCTGTATTTATTGATGCTAAACACTTGTGTGTTTCCTCGCGTGGGGTAAAAGATGATGCTACATCTACGATTACTTCATTCTACGGTGGTAAATTCCAAGAAGAAAATACAAAAAGAGAATTTTTAGACTCACTTCACAACTAATCAAATTGGGAACTTATATCATTGTAGGCGCCAGTCATGGTATTGGCGCCGCTACGGCTAATAAACTTTTAGGAGCAGGACATCGTGTCATTAACATTGCACGTTCAGCTGCTGAAAATTGTGATAATCATGTTTGGGATGCGTCTACAGATGCAGCCTTGCCAACCATCGATGGACCGATTGAGGGCATTGTTTACAATCCAGGAAGTATTGTTTTAAAGCCTTTTCACCGACTAACCCAAGCGGATTTCCAGTCGGACTTTCAAATCAATGTACTCGGCGCTGTAAAAGTGATTCAAACGTATCTTCCTAATCTAAAGCAAAACGGATCAGGCTCAATCGTACTATTTAGTACCGTAGCTGTTCAAACGGGTATGGGATTTCATGCCTCAATTGCTAGTTCCAAAGGTGCGATTGAAGGACTTACACGTTCACTTGCCGCAGAATTATCAGCTTTACAAATACGTGTAAATGCCATTGCTCCTTCATTAACAAATACGCCTTTGGCTGCAGGTTTACTCAATTCTCCAGAAAAAATTGAGGCAAGCGGTAAACGTCATCCATTAGGACGCGTGGGAGAGTCAAAAGACATGGCTAATTTGGCGTATTTCTTATTGGATCCAGAGAATTCGTGGATTACGGGTCAAATTATGGGCGTAGACGGAGGAATGGGTAAATTAAAACCAGCTTAAAGCGCGTAAAAGTGCTTTTGGTTTAATGCCATATTGGTGGCGTTCCAATTGATTTTCTTGGTAAAAGGAGCTTTCCGTATAGGACAGTCGTCTATTGCACAGTGTGAACAACAATCATCCAAACACGGATCTACGTGTACAAATATCTCAATTTCAGTAGGTAAGACTTCGCTAATTTTGACTTCAAAGTCGTGAATTTCATCATGCACGCGGTTTAAATCCCAGTAACGCGGTAAGGTCAAATGGCAATCAATGTGTAAATCACCGCCATATTGCTGAATACGTAAATTATGTAGATCAATCCAAACAACCCGCCTGTGCTGCGTAATCCATTCAATTACTTTATTAAAAACAATAGGATTAGTTTCATCCATCAAGGCAGCAACCGCTTCTCTAATTAGGCGAATACCTTGCCAGCACATCATCGCGGCGAATAACAAAGAAGCTAACGCATCCACCCATAGCCATTGAGTTAAGTACGTGACTGCTAAAGCAAAAACGATAAAAAAACCATTATAAGCATCTAATTTTAAATGTTTTCCATCAGCTACTAACGCAGGAGAATGCGAATTTTTCCCTACTTGAACAAGGTAAAATCCCATAATACCGTTTAACAATGCAGACCCCAACGAGACATACATACTGAAATCTAAGCGCTGTAAACTCGGCGTTGAAATCAAATGCTGAGACGCATGTAAAAAAATATAAGCCGCCGCAAGCAAAATCAAAACTCCCTCTAGTCCGGAAGCAAAAAATTCAATTTTCCCATGACCATACGGATGGTTTAAATCGCGAGGTAAAGAAGCCAAATAGATTGAATAATAGGCAAATGCCGCAGCAACAACATTAATGATGGACTCTAACGCATCCGTTAATATGGCAGTGGAACCGCTTAGGTAATAGGCATAAAACTTTGCCGACATGATCAGCAAACTCAAGAAAAAGGAAAAAATAATTAGCCTTTGTTTCATGCGCGTAAATTGTCAACAAAGATAGTATTTTTGTTGGATGGAACAGGAATCAAACCCGTGGAAAACACTTCGTGAAGAAATCCGATACGAAAACGATTGGATTCGTATCGAACAACATGATGTCATTAAACCTAACGGAGAACCTGGGATTTACGGCAAAGTCCATTTCAAAAATACAGCGATCGCTGTACTGCCTATCGACAGTGAAGGGAACACCTATTTAGTTGGCCAATACCGCTACACCATCAATGCCTATTCATGGGAATTACCTGAGGGCGGTTGTCTACATGAATTGCCTCTTGAAGCAGCCAAACGCGAATTAAAAGAGGAAACAGGCCTAATTGCAGAAAAATGGACGTTTTTGGGGGAGCAGTACCTTTCAAATTCAGTTACGGATGAAAAATCAATGATGTATTTGGCAGAAAATTTATCCATGAAAGAGACTGATCCTGAATCTACCGAGATACTACAAATCAAAAAAATCCCCGTTCAAGAGGCCATTCAAATGGCATTAAACGGGGAAATTAAAGATGTACTATCAGCAGCGACCTTAATGACTTATGCGCTAAAGTTCCCAAGTTTGCATCTCCCGTAACTCATCATAATCAGTCAGATCGTATTTAACAGGTACAATACTCACGTAATTGGCTGCTAGAGCATCCAAATCCGTATTATTACCTTTATCGAAATGTTCGATATCTCCGTCCATCCAATAATAAGGCTGGCCGTACGGATCCTTGCGCTCAGCAAAACGTTCCCGATAAACAGCGTCTGCTTGTTTAACTACTTTGATTCCTTTCGGCGATTCTGCCGACTTCTCCGGAAAATTAACATTCAACGTCAAGCCTTTCGGTAGACCATGCGTTAAGACTTGTTGGCATATTTTAATGATAAAATCATGACAATGACTAAAATCTGCATCAGCCCTAAAATCACATAAGGAGAATCCAATCGCAGGAATTCCTTCCATGGCAGCTTCGATGGCGGCGGACATAGTTCCTGAATATAAAACAGAAATCGAGGCGTTTGAACCATGATTGATACCAGAAACCACCAAATCAATATTTCGATCTTTTAAGATCAAATGTTTTCCAATCTTGACGCAATCGGCTGGAGTCCCGGAACATTTATAGGATTTGATCTGAGGACCAAAGTCAAAAGTTTCTGTCACGCGTAGGGGAGTTCCCATGGTAATCGCATGTCCCATGCCCGATTGATGCGTATCCGGTGCAATTACAACTACCTCACCCATTTCTGACATAATTTCAGTTAAAACACGAATTCCTTTGGAAGAAATAGAATCATCATTGGCAATTAAAATAAGTGGCTTCATAGATTGTATATTTGTGCGCAATTTACAAATTTGCGCGCATTAAATTAGTCTATGCAATTCCGAAAAGCAGTCATTTCTGACATTCCAGTCATCCAAAAAATCGCTAAAAAAGCATGGCGACCTACTTACAGCAATATTTTATCCGAAGAGCAAACAATTTATATGTTGGATATGATGTATGGAACGGAAGTTTTGATGAATCAAATCAATTCACAAGTTGAGTTTTTTTTGGCCATAGAAGCTGATCAGGCGATTGGTTATTTCGCGATGGAAATTACGGAACCCAGTAAAATGAAATTGCACAAAATCTATCTTGATCCAGACCAAAAATCAAAAGGCGTAGGAAGTCAAATCATTACGTTCATTAAAGAATTCGGAATCCAAGCAGGAGTGAAGCAAATTGAATTAAATGTAAATAAGTCGAATTCAGCTGTTCAATTTTACGAAAAAATGGGCTTCTTAAGAGCAAAAGAAATGGTCCTAGACATCGGTAATGGCTATGTTATGGACGATTATGTAATGCAATTGAATCTAGAGTCAGCTCAATAAGTTTTTGGATCTGACCTTCCGGATCTTGTGAAAATTCATGCGTTTGGCGATTCGCTAAAATGGCATTAAGCGATATCATTTCATGACCTAAAGATGCTGCAAAGGCATAATATGCAGCTGTTTCCATTTCAATATTAGTAATCAAATGACCATCAAATGCATTGGTTGCAACATCCTGCAAGAAATTGGGCAACATGGAATTCATCCGAACAGTTCTTCCTTGTGGCGCATAAAACCCAGGAGCTGTCAACGTGTATCCGCGTAACGGAATCATTTGAAATTGATCTACTAGTTTTGAACTAGCCCGAGCACCGTAAACAGGTAATGGATAGTGAATTGATTGACACCAATCCCGCAATAGATCACTTGAAATTAATTTATCTGATTCAAATCC
>CAMCXW010000075.1 GCA_945883625.1 Spirosoma fluviale | reverse complement strand
TGGACCTATTTCGGTAAGGGTATGGGAACGCCGTTGTTGACCTTAGATTCAGAGACAGATTTGTCGCCCACGAAGAATGTCTATTATGATAACAACCGCGTAGAGGCGTATTATATCGGTATTGAAGGAGTGTTTGGACAGAATTCGGTGACTTTCCGCGGTTCAATGTCGAATGCGATTGGTTGGTTTGGTAGCGAATTCGTACCCGTAAAACGTCAATATGCTGTTGGCCTTTTTTGGTCGCGCCCAATACAAGTCATGGGCCAAGATGCTTTTTTGAAAGCGAACCTAGGTTTTGATACCGGCTCATGGAAGAAAGACGCGGTAGGTGGCAACGTCACATTGGCCATACCGCTACCTTAGCTTACCCAAAAAACAAGTAGCTCACCAGTATCGCGGTGACAATTCCCACAAAATCTGCGGCTAATCCAGCCCAAAGCGTGTAGCGAATATTACGCACCTGCACGGATCCAAAGTACAAAGCAACTACATACAAAACCGTTTCAGCGGAACCTTGGAATACGCAAGAGAGGCGGCCAACAAACGAATCCGATCCGAAGGTTTTCATCGTGTCAATCATCATGGCGCGCGAACCACTGCCACTAACAGGGTGTAATAGCGCTGTGGGCATTGCATCTACCCAACGGTTGTCGATGCCCGACATGTCCACTAGATATTTGATTCCATCTACAATAAAGCCTAAAACGCCTGAATTGCGTAAGCATGAAATGGCCACCAACATCCCCACGAGGTAGGGAATAATTTTTACGGAGGTTTCGAAACCGCCTTTGGCACCTTCAACAAACGTACCAAAAATGTCAATTTTCTTACGCATGGCTGCGGCGATGAATGAGAAGATTAATAAGTATAAAATACCGTTTGAAATCACTTTGGATTGCATTTCGATGGCTTCTTTCGGTAGGGAACTGAAGTACCACAAGATACCGCCTAAGAGTCCGGTTATTCCCGCTAGCCAGGTCAGGAGTACGGGTTCGAATAGGTTGATTTTTTGTTTTATGGCCACGATGATTAGGCCAGTTATTGTGGTAGCATAGGTTGCCATCAGGCACGGAATAAAGATATCGGAGGCATCTTGGGCTCCGTAAATAGCGCGTTGCGCCATGATGCTCAAGGGAATTAAAACGGGTCCCGCCGAGTGTAGCACTAAGAACATGATTTGTGCGTTCGAAGCTGTTTCTTTGACCGGATTAATTTCCTGTAAACTTTGCATGGCTTTTAGCCCAAAAGGTGTGGCCGCGTTATCTAAGCCTAGTAAATTGGCCGAAAAATTCATAATCATTTGACCGTGAACGGGATGATCTTTAGGGATTTCAGGAAAGAGGCGGGTAAAGAAAGGACCGATGCGGCGCGCAAGAAATTGGATGGCACCTGCCCGCTCACCTACTTGTAAAATACCCATGAAAAAGGTCATGACGCCGGCGAGTGGAAGTGCGATTTTCATAACGGCGATTTCGGCCGAATCAAACATGCCATCTACTAGAATTTTGAAGATATCAGCATTGCCAAAAAAGACGAATTGAATAAGCGCAACAACAAACGCTACACCGAAGAATAGAAACCAAATCCAATTTAATGCCATAGGGTCAAGGAAATTTGGCTAAATTTAGGGAAAATCTTTGGTTCTTATGCGTCTATTCTGGGTTCTATGCTTGTTGTCGGTTCGAGTATTTGGTCAAATTCCTTGCTCATTTGAGCAGGAAATGCAAAAGCAGGGCTTGCTTGAAGTTCGGGCACACATTCCGGAGGTGTTGGTGGAATTAAAATATGCGACGACCGATAATTTTATGGGTAAGGACGTATATGGATGTCTAAAACAGGCCTTTTTGCAGCCAGAGGTGGTTACGAAATTAAAACGCGCGCAAGCGCACTTATCCAAAGCCCATCCAGGGTATCGCTTGTTGATTTACGATGCGGCGCGTCCGCTGTCTAAGCAGTGGGAATTGTGGAATACCTTAACGAAATATCCACCTAGTGAGCGGCAAAAATATGTGGCTGATCCGCGCGAGCATTCCATTCACAACTATGGTTCGGCGATTGATCTAACTGTCGCTGATGTGTCAGGCAAAGCGCTAGATATGGGTACGCCGTATGATTTTTTTGGTGAGTTGGCGTATCCATCTCGCGAAAAGGAGCTTTTGGCGTCTGGCAAACTAAGCCAAAAGGCGTATCAAAATCGGCTTATCTTGCGGGAGGCCATGGTATCTGCGGGTTTTATGCGGATTGAGTTTGAGTGGTGGCATTTTAATGCTTTCTCAAGAAGCGAGGCGAAGCGCCGCTACCAGGTGGTGCGGTAAATAATCGGTTTATCCGTAGCTCTTGCCGTTTATCCAAAAATCACTTTTTGCCAAAAAGCTTTTAGCTAAATTTGCAAACTTAATTGAAAAAGATGCGTACTAGAAAATACATCATGCTTGTTTCGGTGTTGCTTGGGTCCTTTGGGGGATTTGCGCAAACGGCGATTCAAGGGAATGCACAGGTGGTGCATTTGTCATTGACACAAGCGGTCGAGATTGCTTTATTGCATAATTTAAACGTTAAATCGTTTGAAGTAAGTTTAAAGAATGCGGAGCTGACGTATCAGCAATCGCGCTTTAATCAATTGCCTTCGTTGGGTGGAAATGTTAATCAGGCAGCGAGTTTTGGTCGTTCGTTAAATCCATTTACGAACGGATTTGATTCGCGGAACATCAACTTCAATAATGTTGGTTTGAATTCAAACCTGACGCTATTTAATGGTGGGGCACTTAAAAATACGATTGCTCAAAATGAGTTTACGTTGAAGGCGACTCAGGAGGATTTGGCATCGATTCGGGAGAACATTTCGTTGCAGGTGGTGCTGGCGTATTTGGCTATTTTGAATGCGGAAGACCAGTTGGCAATCGCCAATACTCAATCTCAAATCACTAAGTTACAAATAGATCGTACGCAGAAATTGGTGAATGCGGGGTCCTTATCGATCACGAGTTTATTGGATTTGAAGGCACAATTGGCGAATGAGGAATCAAATGTAGTTTCGTTTCAAAGTACGTTGGACATTAATAAGTTAACGCTCTTGCAGTTGTTAAACGATCCGAGCATTCAGGCATTTGATTTGGCTCGGATACAGGTTCCGGCCCCTTCTTCGAAGGGGTATGAGGTTTCGCTGAATGACATATATGCGAAAGCGGTTACGTTACAGCCTTTGGTACGTGCCGCTGATTTTCGGGTACAGAGTGCGTCGCGCAGTGTTTCGGTGGCGAAGGCTTTTCGTTTGCCTATTTTGTCATTAAATGGAAGTTGGTCGGCCAACCAATCAAATGCATTGCGCACGGTTGAGTTGTTGGGCACCCAGACCGTTAATTTAGGTTCGGTATCGATTGGAGGGCAGTCGTATCCGGTATCTACAGTACAGCCAAAATTTGGTTCTGGGGCTACGGTGGGTTATTTTGATCAGTTGAATAATACGCAAAACAAGGTGGTTTCTTTGAATTTGAATATTCCAATTTTCGCTAAGTATGCAAATCGGACGCGGGTTTTGCAGGCGGGCTTGCAGCAGCGGAATGCGGAGATTGAGGCGGATCGGGCGCGTTTGACATTGCGTCAAAACATTGAGCAGGCGTATGTGAATATGTTGAATGCGGCGAAGCGTTATGAGGCGGGTGCGGTACAAGTGTCTGCATTGGAAGAAAGCTTTCGTGCGTCGGAGAGTCGGTTTTCGGCGGGAACGATTGACTTTGTCAACTATAATTTACAGAAGACGAATTTGGATAAGGCGCGTTTGAGTTTGGTACAGGTTAAATATGACTACGTATTTCGGACGAAGATTTTAGATTTTTATCAAGGAAAGAGCCTAACCTTTTAGACGTTAGACATTGGACGCTAGACGTTAGAATTAAACATAATTTAGGGGCCAAGAATGGTAACCCTTCGGACTCCGGACTTATGACTCCGGACTATTAACTGAATAACAATTAAGCTTATGAAAGGTAAAAAAACATGGTATATCATCGGAGTTGCGGTGGTGTTAATTTTCGGGGGCTTGGGTCTTGCGAAGAAGATGGAGTGGATTGGTAAGGTGGAGCCTATGGAGGTAGAGTTTGCTCAGGTGGTGCGAGGGACAATTGTGGAGAAGGTTTCTGCATCTGGAAAAATTCAGCCGGAGGTTGAGGTGAAGGTGTCGCCGGATGTATCGGGGGAGATTGTCTCTTTGACGGTTGCTGAGGGGGACTCGGTGGTTGTTGGTCAGGAAATATTGAAGATTCGCCCCGATAATTATGTGTCTTTATTGGCGCGTGCGGAAGCCCAAGTGAATGCGCAGAAGGCGGGTTCGGAGCAGAGCAAGGCGGTATTGGCGCAGAGTGAGGCGCGTTTAAGTAAGGCAAAGATTGACTTTGATCGGAATGATCGTTTGCATAGGGACAAGGTAATTTCGGATTCAGACTTCGATCAGTTCCAGTCCGCCTATATCGTTGCCAAACAAGATTTAGAAGCAGCGAAAGCCAATGTGAAGGCGGCTAATTTTAATGTCAAATCAGCGGAGGCGGCTTTTAAAGAGGCCAAAACCAATTTGACAAAAACTACAATTTACGCACCACAGAGTGGGATTATTTCGAAGTTGAATGTGGAGCTTGGTGAGCGTGTGGTAGGAACTTCGCAGATGGCGGGAACGGAGATGTTGCGTATTGCGAATTTGAATAATATGGAGGTTCGGGTTAATGTTAATGAGAATGACATTACGAGGGTGAGTTTGGGTGATACGGTGATGATTGATGTGGATGCATTTTCGTCTTCTGATCGCAAGTTTATGGGTGTCGTTTATGAAGTGGCAAGTTCGGCAAACTCATCGGGAACGGCTGCTTCGGTATCGAATGATGCGGTGACGGAGTTTGAGGTAAAGATTCGTGTGTTACGTAGTTCGTATGCGGATTTGATTCAAGGCAAATTATCGTATCCGTTGAAACCGGGAATGACGGCCTCTGTAGAGATTTTAACGAATCGTAAGTCGAATATATTGACAGTGCCTTTGGCGTCAGTAACGACTCGCGAGCTTGGTGCTGAGAAAAAGGCGGAAGGCGAAAAGTCCTCCGAGGGTGGCGCGGCAGTGACGACTCAGAATGACGTGAATACGGCTCGTAAACGCAAGGAAAACATTCGAGAGGTGGTATTTGTGGAGGAAAAAGGTAAGGTGAAGCAGGTTGAGGTGAAGACGGGAATTTCGGATTTTGAGCAGATTGAAATTGTTTCGGGTCTGAAGGATGGCCAACAGATCATTTCGGGTCCTTATGCGACGGTAGCTAAGAAGCTTAATGCGGGAGACTTGGTGAAGAAGAAGGAAGAAAAGAAGAAGGCCGACAAATAAAATCAAAAAAAACAAGGGGCTACCTTGCATATATTGATTTAGCCCCCTATTTTTGCAGTCCCAATAGGAACAGTATTCCTTCTTAGCTCAGTTGGTTAGAGCACATGACTGTTAATCATGGGGTCCCTGGTTCGAGCCCAGGAGAGGGAGCAATAATGGTAAAAAGGTTATACTTTTATAGTGTAACCTTTTTTTTATGAATAAGCTAACTAAGTCCTTAAAAAGTGCCGAAATGAATTCATAGTGGGCATACTTGTGTTTCTCTTTTTTTTAGAGATGTAATCAAGTCCTTTTTTTAAAATTGTAGGAAGTTCATCCTTTCATTTTTCTGATTATTACATACTCAAACATCACATTTTAGCTGCATCTTTTTATTATTTTTGTATTTTTTAAAATACAATTAAAAATATATCA
>CAMCXW010000074.1 GCA_945883625.1 Spirosoma fluviale | reverse complement strand
TGCTGTTCTAGCCCTGCCAATGTCAGCGTTAATTTCTCGCTGTCTAGTCGGCCTCGCAAACAATCCGTCAAACTGGCCGGTTGGTCGAAAATTTCTTTCAACATAAAATGGTCATAACCGCCTTTTTCAATTTGGGCTAATTCCATGTCGAGCTGTTGGATGTATGGCGTAATCGGTTCATTTCCCAAGTTTTTCAGGATGATTTCATCCGGGGAAATAATGGCCAATTCATAGTCATTCACATAAATTACTTGCTTCGTATACTCGATAATGGGCGAGGCGTCCGAGGCTAGAAAATGTTCGCCTTCTCCCACACCGATCACGAGCGGACTTCCTTTACGTGCCGCAATCAAGCGATTAGGAAAGCCCTCTTCGATGACGATGATCACGTATGCGCCCACAACGCGTTTAAGTGCGATGCGCATGGCTTCCTCGAGTGATGACTGGTTGTTTTTTTGAATTTCTTCAATAAAATTAACGAGCACTTCGGTGTCAGTTTGGCTTTCGAACGTGTATCCTTTTTGGATTAATTCTTGTTTTAGCGAGGCGTAATTTTCGATGATCCCGTTGTGAACTAAGGTCAATTTACCTGAATTTGATTTGTGTGGATGGGCATTTGCGTCGGATGGTTCGCCGTGCGTTGCCCAGCGTGTATGCCCGATTCCTACGGTTGCGGTTTGTGTGATGGTTTCTGTCCAAGCATCTAATTCGGCTACCCGGCCTTTTCGTTTGAAGCTAATTACCTTTTGGCCAAACAATGCAATTCCTGAACTGTCGTATCCACGGTATTCCAAGCGTTTTAATCCCTTTAGAATAATGGGGTATGCGGCTTGATGGCCAATATAAGCAACAATTCCACACATATAGATTGATTATTTAGGGCGAATTTTTGAAGCACAAATATCTTTAAATATCGGCTTAAATGCAAGAAACCGGTAAACGCTGCCGGGGTCGTAGACCCCGGCAGCGTTTACCCCAAAAAACAAATTTTTGGCCACTTTAACTACCTATAACCTGATAATTTTCACCTATTTAATCCAAATAGTGCACTTTTTGGGGCTATTTTTACCTAATTTCACGCTTCAGGTTGTTGGGGTCTTGACCCCGACAACCTGGCGAAAACACCCTAAATTCATGAATAAACTTATAATATTTCTATTCGTATCGATTTCCCTGCATGCACAAGATTTACGGGTCGAACCACTCAGCTGGTGGGCCGGTATGAAAAATACCCAATTACAGCTAATGGTCCACGGGAAGGACATAAAAGGGAGTGAAATTATAGCTAAAAAACCAGGTTTAAAGATCGTGAAAGTGCATTCGGCTGATAGCCCAAATTACCTTTTTATTGACTTTGAAATCACGAAAAACACCCCGGCGGGGTCATACCCTCAGTTATTCACGAGGGAAAATTGCTTCATTTTGGCCCAGAGAACGGAGTTTATGTCTATTTTAGATATACAAAAACCGGAAAAATAATGGTGATTTTAAATAAAAATACCCAAGAAAAAGTACTTGATGTAGCGCACTATGCTGAAATGATTATACCTGGCGCCACCATGAAGGAGGTTTTGACAGATAATCAGTTTACCTTAGGAAATCAAATAAGCATCGCTGGAAAAACGGCGATGATATTGGAAGTAAAATAAAAACCCGGAAGGGTCCTAGTTCTAAAATAATTAATATGTTTCGTAAAATCGATTACGGTTTTATTGCTATTCTCCTATTTGTATTTTTAGGAAGCCATATTTCGAATGCAGCGAATGATGGTTATAATCCGAGTAAGTTTGCTAAACATAGCCAATTCGCTGATTTTGAAACCATTTGGAAGGATTGGGATCAGCAGTTTCGAGTGAATGGCAATTATTTTTCATTATCAAATGTAGCCGATCTTCAGGCTATACTTTTAGGTCATTTACAGGCGGCCCGCAAGGCAAAGGACGTTCGGAAAATTGCGCGTGTTTTGTTGACACTTTCCACAGTATACCACAATCAGGCTAAATTCGAAGAAGGACTTCCTTTGCTTGAATGGCTTCATGCGCATTTGTGGCTAGTTCCGGTTCATTACCGGAGAGATGTCTATGTCAATTTGGAGGAGGAATATCGGGGTAAAAACCTGATGGAAAAAGCGATTTTAATTCGGCAGAAACGGATTCAATTGGGCTATATTAAAACTTTTTGGGAAATATACCGCGACTGTGGCCTATATGAAGAAGCTATTAAAGATTTTAAAGCGAATCAGCCCTATCCAGCAGATTTAGAAATTCGGCGTGCTTATTATTGTAATCGACTAGGTAATTTATACTTTATCAATGGTCAATACGACCAAGCTATTCAGCTATATAATGAAGGATCGATACAGATCAAAATGCTGATTGAATGGAATAAAAAGTCGAAGCAATTTTTGCCACGTGAATTAGATTATTGGCGGGGAGACTTTAAGGGGAAGCTCGTGATGTGTCGCATTAAGAAGGGAAACTACACGCGAGCAATTGAGACTTTAAAGGAAGATTTAGCGCTAACGCGGGATGACATTGATCATCAAATTCATAGTATGATTGTTTTAAGTCAATGTTATATTCAGGCAAAACAATACCCGAAAGCTAAAATTTATTTAGACTCCGCGAACAGATATTTAAAGGGGAAAGTAATTCGGCCATTGAAAATAGAATTGCTGGCAACGCTTACATCCTATCATAAATCAGTCAATCAATCGGATTCAGCATTTTTCTTTTTAAATGCACAACACCAATATCAGGACAGTTTGAATGAAACGATGAATCGAAATAGATCCATTTTGTTGTTAGGGCAATTGGAAGTTACGAAGCGCCGAGCGGAGTTATTGGCCTCCAAAAACGACCTAATGAAGTTGACAAAAATTTCCGAAGTACAGCAAGTTCAAGTCCGTAGTTTGATCTTATTGGTGATCATTATGCTGGTTTCCGTCCTTGTCTCTTTTACCATCATTCGCCAAAAATACTTATTGAAAGTGCGAGCAGAACAAATCGTTTTACAGAATAGTCGGAACGAAATTTTACTCAAGGAATTACATCACCGTGTTAAGAATAACTTGCAGGTGATTTACAGTCTGTTGAATCTGCAAAAACGACGCGTCCGAAATAAAGAGTCTCATGAGCTTATTCGGTCCATGCAAAATCGCATTCAGACCTTTGCGTTGGTCCATTCCAATTTACATGATACCCACGAATTTGAATTTGTCAATGTGAATGAATACATCCAAACGTTGGTGGTTCATTTAGTTTCCGTTTTCCAAAAAGAGGAGGAGTCTCCCGTTACCATTCACTATGAGATCGATGCTTCACTTCGCTTGAGTTTGGAGAAAATCACCTCATTTGGCCTGATTTTAAATGAAATCATATCCAATGCATTTAAATATGCATTTTCCGGTTCACAGGCTGGCATATTAAAAATCCAGGTGCAGTTAATTAATGCGGATCTCTCGATTGTTATATCCGATAATGGACTAGGAAAAGAAGCTGATTTAACTAATTCTGGTCAATTGGGTATGAAGTTAATTGCTCTTATGTGTACGCAAATGAGTGCGACTCACAAGGTACATATGAATGGGGGGGTGATTCACCAAATAACGTTTAAATATATATAGATGGATCGTAATCGGATATTAGTTTTAGAAGATGAGGTGATTGTTGCTGTGGATCTGCACGAAATCCTAGAGAAATGTGGGTACGAGGTTCAATTTGCGCATAATTATGCTGATGCAATGCGTGTTTTGCTCAGTTGGAAGCCTCAGCTGGCTATTTGTGATATTGATTTAGGTGGGGGTAAAACGGGCATCGATTTTGCGTTGGATGCCAAAAATGTAATTCCTTCGCTAGAGGTGATTTTTTTGACGGCATTTGGAGATCGAACTCATTTGGATCAAACGAATGATACGAGTCCAATTAATTACTTGGTTAAACCATGGAACGAAAGTCAAATTCGAATTTCAGTTGAAATGGCTTTTAAGACAATCAATAAAAAATCGGGTGCTGGGCATGATTTTACACCGGCAGAGCGGCGAATTTTGGAATTAATTGCTGCTCAAAAGAAAACGAAGGAAATAGCAGAATTACTATATATCTCTGAAAAAACGGTGAAAAATCATCGGTATCACATAACAAAGAAACTGGGGCTTTCTAATGAAAATAATAGCCTACTCTCCTGGACGCTAAAAAACATGTAAAAATGAGCCCCGGGTCTCCTTGTATACGCAACAAACATATTATTTCTTTGATGCGCTAACTTCAGTTCTAGAATACAATGTTACTTTATTGCTTTAAAATCTTGACGGATTCTAGTCCGTGGTTGAATTTTACTACATAGATTCCAAGTGGTACTTGGCTCAATGGAATGCGCTGATTTGCGTCTACCTGATATTTTTCCCACCAAACTTTTCCTTGCAGGTCAATTAGTTGTACCTGTAGATTTGGATAAGCTAAAGCGTCAAAATCCAATTGTAAAAAATCCTGTGCCGGATTCGGAAAAATTCGAATGGCTGCGGGCTTCTCTTTTCCCAAGATGAATACTTGTTGGCTCGCCGATCTAGGCACGAAGCATCCTGTGACACTTTTGATCTCTACAGCGTAGTTGCCTGATTCATTTACGGTTAGCATTTGCTTGGTTTCACCAGCCATTAAAACACCGTTTTTAAACCATTGGTATGATCCGGCAGCTGATGCGCTGAGGGTGTTTTCGTTTAGGCTAATTACCGGAATGGGTAATTGCTTTTCGAATGGGCAATCGTCTACTTTATCGAGTAAGCCATCTGCATCACTGTCTCGCTGGTCAGAGGCACAACCGTTTTTATCAACGGGGTTATTGGGGCTAGTATTGGGGCATTGGTCCTTCGCATTGACATACCCATCGGCATCGTCATCAAAATAAGAATCATAGGGTTCAATCAAAAAATGGTCGAATGCAAATGCCCGCATGCCATTTTGGTTGACGAGTAGTGGTGCAGCGATTTGATAGCCTTTGGGATGGTTGTAAAATGACGGCGTGTAGGCGAGCGTGTCTGTCGCAGGGGCTTTCGAAAGCAGCAAAGTAAGCTCGTTGGCTTTTGCTTGAATATCAATTAATTCACTAAATCGGGCATCGGGAAATGCGATGGGGGCGAAGAAGAAATTGTTTTTTAGGCTTTGCGTTAGTTTATTTCCCTTCCAATCTGTTACGGTTGAATCGGCTGGAATTTTCAGGTTTTGGCCTTTGTCAAATTCAAGAATTATTTTTCGCTTGTCTTTACTCGCGAAGTAGGCCCGTTGGATATTTGGGCTTTCGATACTGGGGTTCGTCTTTGGATTGTATAAATCAGCTTCAATTAAACGGTGTAATTCTGCTGCGGTTTGTGCATAGCCTTCGGGGGTATAATGGATGCCGTCATACCCTTTTGTGCCGATGGTCGCTAATCCGCGAATGAATGTATCTGTTTGCGTGATGGATCGCTGGCCTTCGCGAATGACGCTTTGTAGCGAAAGTTCACCATGGAGGATGTTGATTTGGGGAAGGTAGATTTTTTGAATGCTGGGGTATTCTTTTTTGAGTAATTCGGCGTGTTTTTTGAAATTTGCCAACCACTCAGGTGCGTTACCGCTGGTTTCATTTTCGCCTTGTCGGTAAATGAAGGCTTTAATGTGGGAGCTGACACCAGCTTTGTGCGCGCGGTAATTGAGTTTACCGCTGGAGGTATTTAGGTCGTATGGGTTCGCGGTTCGAAATAAGTTGTATTCCATGGATGAACCACCTGAGCCGCCGTTGATGATGCAGATGGGGACTTTTTGTTTTTCAATCAGGAGGCGTTGCAGTTCGGAGGCGAATAGGCCAACGTCCGATGGGCTATTGGAAATGGACCAAAGCGTATCCGCAGCATGGTAGGGTGCGTAGTTTTCGTAGTCTGGATTTCGGCCAAAGCTGCGCGCAAATTC
>CAMCXW010000073.1 GCA_945883625.1 Spirosoma fluviale | reverse complement strand
GTCCCATCCGTATCGAATAACACGAAATGATTTTCTGGGGCTACCTCAACTCCATTAACTTGAATTTTACCTTCTATAACCAGTAACGCCGTATTGTAATTGGCAGGAAAATCAAAACTTGCTTTTCCTTCTGGACTCAATTTGGCATTCAACAAATTAACTGGCGTGAAGGTACATGCTGCTCCTGGCGTAGTTTGATAAGAACCTGCTATCACTTCCACCTCGCCTAAATGAACAGAAACACGCGGAATCTGTTTATTTGAAATTGCCTGGTATTTGGGTGCCGACATTTTATCTTTTGCCGGCAGGTTAACCCAAAGCTGAACCATCTGAAAATCACCACCTGATTTACTAAATTCTTCTTCGTGATATTCTTTATGTAGCACACCCGAAGCAGCAGTCATCCATTGTACATCGCCTTCCCCAATTATTCCACCGCCACCCGCACTGTCATGATGCGCGACACGACCTTTGTAGGCAATGGTTACTGTTTCAAATCCCCGGTGGGGATGTACACCCACGCCACGTGGTGTATCTGAAGGAGGGAAATAAAATTTGGCACCATAATCCATCATGATAAATGGACTCATGCGCTCCATGTCCAAGCCATGCCTGCTGGGTATAAAATTATGAACTCTAAATCCGTCACCTACAAAATGAGGAGGACCCGGAGGGTAAATAGCTTGAATAGATTTCGTTGACATGGGCTAAATTAAAGATGCAATGACATGGCTTGGTGAACAATATCGGCTTCAATAAAGGTTCCACCAAATGCAGAAAATCCGACAGACGCATATAAAGGCATAACGGATTGTTGGGCATGTAAATAAAAATAATTCACTTCAGGATAAGCAATTTGTGCCTCCTGAATCAAAAAACGCACCATTTCGGAAGCATACCCCTGTCCACGGTATTCGGCTAAAGTCGCAATACGTTCAATTTTTATTCCTTTATCGGTTTTACGATAGCGACCCGTAGCTACGGGAATGCCGTTAACCCAGTACAGATAGTGAATGGCAACTGCATCTAATTCATCGAATTCTTCAACAGGAAGACATTTTTGTTCCACAACAAAAACCTCGGTCCGAATTTCAAAAACAAGATCAATATCAGCAGGGGATACCGCCTGCGTAATTTTATTTGTCTTGCTTTCCATAGGCTTCGATAATCTTACGAACCAATCGGTGACGAACCACATCCGAACCGTCTAATTCAACGAATGATATTCCCTGAATACCAGATAAAATCCGTTCAGCTTCACCCAAGCCAGAAATTTGATTTTTAGGCAAATCAACCTGCGACTTATCACCCGTAATTATGGTTTTTGATTGAATACCCATACGTGTCAAAAACATCTTCATTTGCATCGAAGTGGTATTTTGAGCCTCATCAAGCAATATAAAGGCTTTATTTAATGTGCGACCACGCATGTAGGCTAGAGGTGCAATTTCAATGGTCCGATTTTCAAGGTAGAACTTTAATTTTTCGGGCGGAATCATATCGTCGAGTGCGTCGTAAATTGGTCGTAAATAAGGATCAATTTTTTCCTTTAAATCTCCAGGCAAAAATCCTAAATTCTCACCGGCTTCCACCGCGGGACGCGTGATAATGATCTTTTTAACTTCTTTATTTTTCAGTGCTTTGACAGCTAAAGCTACCGCGGTATAGGTTTTGCCTGTACCCGCTGGTCCAATAGCAAAAACAATATCGTTTTCATTAGCTGCGTCTACAAGTTTACGTTGGTTAGGCGTCTTCGCTTTGATTACAATTCCTTTGTTGCCAAAAAGCAAAACATCTTTATCCTCTACCCACGGGGTAACCGTTTCTTCACCCGTCGGATTTAACACCGAATCGATGTAGGCCTTCATGTGAATAGCTGTAAATGTGCTATGTTTATTTAAATGCTGAATGCACTGATTAACAATCGCTTCTACTAATGCAATTTGATCATCTGAACCTCGAATGGTTAACTGATCACCACGGCAGATGATTTTCGTTTGTGGAAAGGCGTCCACGAGCAATTGAAAATGTGCATTGGAAACTCCAAGAAACTCAATTAAGGAGATTTCGGACAAGGATATATTTTTCTCGATCAACTAGTTATGATTATGGCATGAATGAAAGTACTAAAATAGGGAAATCTTGAAATTTTATCCGCTGATTTACATGTTAATTTTATATAAAATTTGTAAAATTGTAGACTATGGATTCGAATACACCCGCACAAATTTTCAATAAGGGACGACAAGGCTCAGGCAATGTTCGTTCAAATGCTCCGCAACGCTTAAGCGACCTGGGATTAGGGAAATTACCTCCCCAAGCTATTGATCTTGAGGAAGCATTGTTGGGTGCATTAATGTTGGAAAAAGAACCTTTAGCCAATGTTATTGAATTATTAAAACCAGAAACTTTTTACAAAGATTCCAATCAAAAGATTTTTGGGGCGATTCAAGCCCTATTTACGGCTTCACAGCCTGTTGATTTATTAACGGTCAACAACCAATTAAAAAGTACAGGGGATTTAGAAAAAGCGGGTGGAACAAGTTATTTGGCCCAATTAACATCTCGTGTTAGTTCTACGTCTAATGTGGAGTTTCATGCGCGTATTATCATTGAGCAATATATTAAGCGTCAGTTAATTCAAATCTCTTCAGAAATCCAGCGACTATCGTATGAGGATACGACGGATGTGTTCCACATTTTGGATAAGATGGAACAGGAACTTTTCACGATTGCAGAATCAAACATTCGTAAGAATTACGAAAGTATGTCGGATATCTTGAAAAAGGCTGTTGAAGAATTAGAGAAGAAACAATTACAAAAAAGTGGTTTAACGGGGGTTCCTTCCGGATTCACCGATTTGGATCGATTAACCTCGGGCTGGCAAAAACAAGAATTAATTATTATTGCCGCACGTCCAGGTATGGGTAAAACGGCATTTGTCGTTTCGGCTTGTCGGAATGCTGCCGTGGACCATGGACAGGCCGTCGCTTTATTCTCACTTGAAATGAGTGCGGTCCAACTAGTCAATCGTATTATTTCTGCTGAAGCGGAAATTGAGGCCGAAAAAATTCGTCGGGGAAAATTAGAACCGCATGAATGGCAGCAACTTCACACGAAGATCAAAGGACTTTTTGAAGCCCCAATATACGTTGACGATACACCTGCCTTATCTATTTTGGAATTGCGTGCCAAATGCAGACGTTTAAAAGCCCAAAAAGACATTCAATTAATTGTCATCGATTACTTGCAGTTGATGACCGGCGATTCTTCCGGAAAAGGAGCAACTGGAAACCGCGAACAAGAAATCGCTCAGATTTCACGTGCGCTGAAGCAATTAGCCAAAGAACTTGACGTGCCAGTCATTGCATTATCGCAATTAAATCGTTCCACAGAAACACGTGGTGGAAATAAAAAACCCCAACTATCAGACCTTCGTGAATCTGGAGCTATTGAGCAAGATGCTGATCAGGTAATGTTTATTTATCGTCCCGAATATTACGGCATCACTGCAGATGATCAAGGAAATTCATTAGCTGGCATGGGGGAGATTATCATGGCCAAAAACCGTTCCGGTTCACTAGACAGTGTTTGGTTAAAATTCATTGGTAAGTTCACCAAATATTGTGATTTAGACTTCCAGCCTTTTGGCGGCGGTGATGGCGGCGAAAACTTTAAATTAAGTGTTCTTGGTGATCAGACATCAACATTCGAACAAGGAAATTCTGATTCTGTGTTTAAGGGAAGCAAAATGAACTTGCCGCCAGAAGAGGATTTTGATCCGTTAAATAGCCCGTTTTAATTAGACGCTAGACGTCAGACGCTAGACGATATAAATTCAAATCAGGATTCGCATCATTGGTTTCAATTATTATTTTCTAACGTCTAGCGTCCAACGTCTAACGTCTTCTTTAACTTTAGTCTCACAATATTTTCCACATGATGCGTCTGGGGGAACATATCCACCGGATGAACGACATCCACCTCATAGGCTACATCCAATAAAGCCAAATCACGCGCCTGCGTAGCCGGATTACAACTTACGTAAACAATCGTGTGAGGCTGTACTTCTAAGATCTGATTAACCACCTCTAAATCCATACCCGCACGCGGTGGATCTGTGATGATGACATCTGGATTCCCGTGAATCGCAATGAATTCGCGCGTTAACACCCTTTTCATGTCACCCGCGAAGTAAGTAGCATTCGTGATTCCATTCAATGAAGCATTGATTTTCGCGTCTTCAACGGCCATGTCAACATATTCTAGGCCCACAATCTTAGCGGCGTGTTTGGCAAGAAATAAGCCAATCGTTCCGGTTCCCGTGTATAAATCATAAACAACTTCATTACCCGTTAAGCCTGCATACTCGCGGACCAATTGGTATAAATGAAGCGCTTGTTTGGCATTTGTTTGGAAGAACGACTTAGGACCGATTTGAAATTTCAAATCCTCCATCACTTCGACCATAAATGGTTTTCCATCGAAACAAACTACGTCTAAATCGTGGAACGTGTCATTTCCTTTCTGATTGATGACATAATTTAATGACGTGATCATAGGGAATGTCGACTTCAAATAGTTCATCACTAAATGAATCTCATCTTCAGTGGCATAAGCAAATTGCACCGTCACCATCAGCTCATCCGTCAGCGTATTGCGAATAATCAGGTTACGTAAAGCACCCTCTTTTTGCATCTTCAACTCATAGAAAGAAATTCCATTCGCTTGAGCAAAATCACGCAAACCATTCCGAATGGCATTGGATGGGTCTGGCTGTAGATAACAATGATCTACGGGTAAAATTTTATCGAAACGACCTGGCACGTGAAAACCCAACGCATTCATCGATCCCAAATCTTCTTTTCCTATTTCATCTTCCGTGAGCCAACGGGCCGAAGAAAAGGTAAATTCTAACTTATTTCGGTAATAATATTCCTCCGAACTGCCCAAAATCGGCTGAAATTCAGGCAATTTAACTTTAGCTATTCGGGTCAAATTATCTCGTACCTGGCGTTCTTTAAAGGCAATTTGAGACGCATAGGAAACGTGCTGCCATTTACAACCTCCACAAATACCAAAATGTGCACAGGCAACCTCTGTCCGATGTTCAGATAAAGGCTGAATGTTAATGGCCTGCGCTTGCTTGAAACTCTTTTTGGATTTTAAAATCCGTAAATCCGCTATGTCACCAGGGGCAACAGGGCCCTGAACAAAAATGACTTCATCATTCACTTTGGCAATGCATTTAGCCTCTGCAGCAAAATCTAAAATGGCTATTTGCTCCAACACCACCGGCACTTTCTTTTCCTTCTTCTTACTCATCTTTTGTAAATATGTGCAAAAATAAGGCTTTAAATGGTCAAGCCAACCAATTCCAGATAAAACCTTAACTTCGCATCGAAATAATCAGGTATGAAAAATAAGGTTGTAATCATCACAGGCGCTTCATCTGGAATTGGAAAAGCATTGGCTTTTGAATTTGGAAACCAAGGTGCCAAAATTGTTATCACAGGCCGCAATGAAGCTAATTTGCTACATGCCGCAGAAGAACTTCGTCATGCACAGATTGAAGTATCATCGATCGTATGCGACAGCAGTTCGGAGGAGCAGACTAAGGCCATGATCCAACAAACCATTCAGACGTATGGACAGATCGATTTGCTAATCAATAATGCGGGTATATCGATGCGGTCTATGTTTGAAACGGTCAACCTGAATGTCTTGAAACAAGTGATGGACATTAATTTTTGGGGTACTGTGTATGCGTGTCACGCTGCTTTACCTTATTTAAAACAAACCAAGGGTGGAATCATCGGAATTTCATCCATTGCAGGATACCGAGGTTTACCGGTCAGAACTGGATATTCAGCCTCAAAATTTGCGATGAATGGCTTTCTCGAGGCATTACGCACTGAATTATTAGACACGGGTATACACGTATTAACTGCCTGCCCCGGATTTACGGCATCCAACATCCGAAGCGCATCTTTAGTTGGCGATGGTTCCCTAGCCGGCAGTTCCATGCGCGAAGAAGGCAAAATGATGTCGGCAGAAGAAGT
>CAMCXW010000072.1 GCA_945883625.1 Spirosoma fluviale | reverse complement strand
GTCAACGTGTATCCGCGTAACGGAATCATTTGAAATTGATCTACTAGTTTTGAACTAGCCCGAGCACCGTAAACAGGTAATGGATAGTGAATTGATTGACACCAATCCCGCAATAGATCACTTGAAATTAATTTATCTGATTCAAATCCGTAAAATTGCGCCAAATTATCAAATCCAATGGCCGCCTCCGAAACTAAAAAAGTATCTACTGGTATAGCAGATTGAATACTCCCCGAAGTTCCTATACGAATCAGATTCAAGGATTTTTTAACTGATTTCTCCAGGCGTGTCTCAAAATCTATATTGACCAACGCATCTAATTCGTTCAAAACGATTTCCACATTATCCGCACCAATACCACTGGAGATTACACCCAAGCGCCGACCGCCTAGTTCCCCAAAATGGCTTACAAATTCACGTTTATGAATTTGAATATCGATTCGATCGAAATATTGGGAAACTTTGGAAACCCGTTCAGGATCACCCACTAAGATCAATTGTTCAGGCAATTGATCCGGGCGTATCGCTAAATGGTACGAACTACCGTCCGGATTAATGATTAAGTCAGTTGGCGAGAAATAGGTCATCCGCGAAATTATTGATAATTTCCGAAATCATTTCATTTATATGGTCAGCAACAAAGCAGAAATTCATGCCGTTATTCTCCAACATTTAGAGGAGCGCATGGAGCAAGGGAGAAAAGATTATTTGTTGGCCAAAGAATCCCGCGATTCCGATACAAAAAGCAGTGCCGGGGATAAATTTGAAACGGGTAGAGAAATGATGCAACGGGAAATGGATAAGATAAGTGCGAGTTTGGATATGTTAAAAGGCCAACTAGCCCAAATGAAACGCATCGATATAAACGAAAATCCAACGCGCGTTAGCCTAGGCAGTTTCATCGAAACGGATGCTGAAATCTATTATTTATCTGTAGGAATAGGACGATTAAGTTGCTCTGGGACAACATTTTATGCGATTTCAGCAGATTCGCCCTTAGGTGAATTACTTGTAGGAAAACAAACCAATGAAATCATTGAATTAAGAGGGCGAAAAATAACTATAAAATCAATTTTATGAAAAATGCGCATTATCTGTATTTGCTTTTATCCATTGTAGGTGGTGGAATTACAGCCTATTTTGTCTTTGTAGGTATACAAGAAAACGGAGGAAACTTTGATGTCATTGCATTTTGTAAAAGTACCTGGACCATGGATCCTTATGCTAAAAGTTTGAGTTGTGATTTTTGGACAGGAGCCACAGCAGGAACCTTATTCATGTTATTAGAAGGAATACGCATTAAAATCAAATACCTTTACCTATACTTAGCAGCAACGGTATTGATTGGCTTTGCTTTTGCCTTTCCCTTATTTTTGTTTGTTAGACATCGTCAATTAGCCTAAATACATGGAAGAATATATCAATACATTTCCTGAAGCCACTCAGAAAATTCTACGTGAAGTACGTGATGCCATTCGATCCGTTGTTCCAGAAGGAACGGAGGAGATTATGGCGTATGGAATGCCAACGTTCAAATACAAGAAAAATCTAGTTCACTTTGCCGCTTGGAACAATCATTTGGGGTTCTACCCAACGCCTAAACCATTGGTTGTTTTTCAAGAGCGATTGAATGCATTTGAAGGTTCGAAAGGAGCTGTTAAGTTTCCGTATCATTTACCGATGCCACTCGAATTGATTAAAGACATCACGCGTTTCCGCGTGGAAGAAGTCGATAAATAAAAAATGGCTCAAGATTGAGCCATTTTTTTCTTTTCAATTTTTTCATTTCTGCCAAAGGACTTAAAACCTAGCTCAGGCGAATAACCCACAGAATTTTTGGAATAATATCCTTTTTCATTGTAAGGACGCTTTCGTGGGTGATCTTTACATGCTGTAGAACAAGCACCCTCCATTTCTTTCAAACAACTCGGACAAATAGCTAAATGCTCATTGCATTCTGGATTTGCACAGTTCACCATGTGATCAGAAGCATCCTGACATACAAAACAAGTTGAGATAACCTCCGGATTAACCGAATTAACTTGTGTAGCCACTCGGTTATCAAACACATAACAAGAACCATCAAAGTCTTCGCCACCTTCCTCCAGGCCATATTTAATTATCCCACCGTGCAGTTGGTATACATTCTCAAACCCTTTTTCTAATAAATAAGCAGACGCTTTCTCACACTTAATTCCACCTGTACAATATGTAATTACCTTTTTCCCTTTCAAATGTTCAATTTCTTGCACATGCGCTGGCAAATCTCGCAAATTCTCCATGTCAAAGGTATACGCACCTTTAAATCGTCCCAATTCATGCTCGTAGTTTGAGCGCATATCTACCAAGACAACATCGGGATCGTTTTTCAACATCTCCTTAAATTTCTTCGGCTTTAGATGATTACCCGTCTTAATGCGTGGATTCACTGGTAAATCAGAATGAACAATCTCTGCTTTAACACGCACATGAAGCTTGTTAAACGTATGTTTATCGTGGGATTCTATTTTGAAATCAAAATCAGTTCCAGCAAAAATTGGGTCATTCTCTAACCAACGCATGTAGGCGTCACAGTCTGATGTAAGACCTGAAATCGTACCATTTAATCCTTCAGCTGCGACAATGACGCGGCCGAGCAGATTATTTTCGATACAAAAAAGGTGGTGTTTGATGCGATACTCCTCCGGATTGGGAATAGGAGTATAGTTATAGTAAAGTAACACACTGTAAGGCTTCATCTTCAACATGATTTACAGATTAAACAAAAAATTTCGTGACGATGGGGAGATTCGAACTCCCATACCTAAAGCGGCACTACCACCTCAAAGTAGCGTGTCTACCAATTTCACCACATCGCCAAAAACGGTTAGCAAAATTACCAAATATTTACTTACTTGCCAACAATTCAAAAATTCAAATAATTCAATTAATGGCTTTAGAACTAAGCGGAAAACTAATCAAGAAATTACCTGAAGTTACAGGAACAGGTAAAAATGGTTCCAACTGGATCAAACAAGAGTTTGTCCTTGAAACACAAGATCAATATCCTAAAAAAGTTTGTATGTCGGTGTGGGGAGACAAAACCCAAGATCTAGCACCCGTACAAGAAGGAGAAATCGTTAAGGTTCAATTTAATGTTGAATCCCGCGAGTATAACGAACGCTGGTACACTGAAATACGCGCTTATCGTCTAGATCGCACAGGTTCAAGCCCAAGCGTTCCACCAAATGTAGAAGCTAGTCCAGCAGGCGGATATCAATTCCCTCCATTGGCTGCTGAAAGTGGTGACGATTTGCCATTTTAAGTACAACTAATATTTTAAAGACTAATGCCTAAGGGTTTCAACCTTGGGCATTTCTTTTTTTGATCAGACAACTGTTTGTACTTCACGTACATCTTGCTGATCGATTTTTACATTTAGTTCAACTGCATGAGATTTCTTTTTTTACTCGTACTAAGTAGCTTTTCGGCTTTTGGCCAAAATTCATTACACCTTCATCTTCAAGATACCAACAAAGAATCGCTTCCTTTTGCGACGATTCTATTAAAAAAATCCAACGATTCAAGCTTAGTCAAAGGAATGAATACGGATGAAAATGGCGATTTGCGTGTGAGCAAACTACCAGTAGGAAAGTTTACCCTGACGATTCAGTCCACCGGATTAAAATCTATCAAATTAGACCTAGAAGAAATTACGGCTGATAGTAAAATCGAATTAGGCATCATTACCTTAAGTCCATTGAGCACTGAATTAGCGGAGGTTAAAGTCACAGCGACCAAACCATTCATTGAAAGGAAATTAGATAAGACAATTGTCAATGTAGAGAACTCGGCCATGGCTGCCGGAAATACCACCATGGAACTATTGGAGCGTTCCCCAGGGGTGATTGTAGATAAAGATGGCAACATTTCACTTCGCGGAAAATCAGGAGCCAAAGTGATGATTGATGGCAAAATTTCATATTTAACAGGAGCTGATTTAGCAAATTATCTGAAGAATTTACCTGCAGACCAAATATCCCAATTAGAGATTATGGCCAACCCTTCCTCAAGTTATGATGCAGCGGGAACTGGAGGAATCATTAACATTAAGTTAAAAAAGAATTCAAACATTGGTCTGAATGGATCTGCCAATGCAACCTTTGCCCAAGGGATTTATGCCCGTGAGAGTGCAGGAGTAAATCTTAACTACCGAAAAAATGGCTGGAACTGGTTTGGGAACGGTTCTGTAGTCAATCGAACACTGTTAGAAAAAAATAACTTAGTTCGAAATTTTAGGGCGCAAAATGAAGTTTGGGAAAATAGCTTTGCCTATAAAAACGAGAATCAAAGTACCCAACTAAAAGGTGGGGTTGACTGGTATTTCTCCCAAAAAACTACGTTGGGCATCTTGGTTTCAGGCAATTTCAATCAATATACCTTACGGGATGGCTTGAATAAAACCACGCAAAATACGACAGCAGGCGATGCCCTTTTTCGCTTAAATACGATCAATAATGTAGGAAATCCCAGTCAGAATTATGCTGCTAATTTCAATGTAAAACATACGTATGATAGCACAGGAAGGGAATTGATGATTGACTTGGATTATGCGCGCTTTGCCGACAATAGTACATCAAATCTAAAATCTCAGTTTTTAACAGGTAATTTCAAACCATTGCGTGTGGATTCTTTGTTGATTAATGATGCCAAATCATTCGTGGACCAATACTCAATTAAACTAGATTACGTCATTCCATCTTTCTTAAAATCAAAATGGGGAACCGGTCTTAAATCTTCCTACGTACAAACAGATAACGATTTGCGCTTTCAAGGAAAAAATGAAGGTGACGCACAGTTTAAGTTTTTAACAGGTCAAAGCAATCAATTCATTTACCGCGAGCAAATTCATGCCGCCTACCTAAATACGGAACGGGCTATCGGAAAATTTAGTTATCAGCTCGGCTTACGCGGCGAATGGACGGTGGCTGATGGAATTTCGGAAGCGTATACATCAAATGTAAAAGATTCAACGTTCCACAGAGATTACGCACAGTTATTCCCAAGTGCATTTATCCAATATGATTATTCCCAAAAACACAGTTTTGGATTTAACTATTCCCGTCGCATCGACCGTCCCAATTATGGGGACCTAAATCCATTCGTATTCTTTCTAGATAATTACACGTTTAAAGTGGGAAATCCCATGCTGACGCCACAACTAACTAATTCGATTGAATTAAGCCATACGTTTTTAGGCGCCTTCAGCACAACATTCGGCTACAGCCATACGACCAACGTCATCACTGAAATATTAAAACAGGATACGGAAGCGCGAATATCCTATCAAACCACGGCTAATATGGCCGAAAGGACAAATTACAGTTTAGGATTTTCGTTACCTATACCGATTAAAAAATGGTGGACAAGTAATACGGATATCTATTTAAATCGGGCAGAGTTAGAAGGTAAAGTTGAAAATGCGGCTTTAAGTCCATCCAGAAATATGTTCTACATCAATACGAATCATATTTTCACTTTACCCAAAGATTACCGATTTGAAATTGGCGGAAATTATTTCACGGGAGGTTTGGAAAGTGCCTTTATTTTTGGAGCAGCAGGTGCACTTAATTTAGGTATTCAAAAAACAATGCTCAATAAGCGAGGAGTTTTGCGTTTAAACGCACAAGACGTATTGTTTACCTCGAATCCAAATGTATATATCAAATACGGCGACTTGGATATTGTCGTTCGACCACGCCAAGATTCGCGTGTAGTTCGTTTGAATTTCACTTACCGGTTTGGAAATATGTCTATAAAAGGAGCGAGGGTACGAGCAACCGGATTAGATGCCGAAAAATCTCGTGTAAAAACAAAATAGTATTTACTCTAAATTACCGAATTTTCCATTTTCAAAATCCTCAAAAGCCTGCATAATTTCTTGTCGGCTATTCATCACAAAAGGTCCATGTGAGGCAATCGGTTCGTTGATCGGTTCGCCGCTCAGGACTAAGACTACCGATTCTTCAGTTGCATCAATCTCAAATTGAGTCCCATCCGTATCGAATAACACGAAATGATTTTCTGGGGCTACCTCAACTCCATTAACTTGAATTTTACCTTCTATAACCAGTAACGCCGTATTGTAATTGGCAGGAAAATCAAAACTTGCTTTTCCTTCTGGACTCAATTTGGCATT
>CAMCXW010000071.1 GCA_945883625.1 Spirosoma fluviale | reverse complement strand
AAGGTTTTTAATGTTCTGTAAATAGTAACCCGATCAAAATGCGATAACAAATGTTGCTCAATATCTCCCTGACTTAAGGCATATCCTGCATCCTCAAATGCGCGTAGCACCGCCTCTCGGCATGGGGTATTTCGTAACGAAAAGGCAGCTAATTTTGTCATCCTAAATGTTCTGTTTGTAACGAAACCATTTTACGGTAAACACTTTGCTTCTTTGCCAGCAACTCCTCATGCGTTCCAGCCTCAACAATTTTACCTGACTCCATCACGATAATTTGATCCGCTGAACGAATCGTAGACAAGCGATGCGCAATGATTAAACTCGTCCTATTTTTCATTAACTCCTCCAGGGCCGATTGCACCCATTTTTCAGATTCAGAGTCCAAGGCACTCGTTGCTTCATCCAACAATAAAAACTTAGGATCCTTTAATATGGCTCGCGCAATCGCAATCCGCTGGCGCTGGCCACCCGACAACTTAACGCCACGCTCACCCACCAACGTATCCCACTTCTCAGGAAACGACTCAATAAATTCACGGGCATACGCCTGCTCAGCCGCATGTTCAATTTCAGCTTGTGTAGCACCCGGTTTGCCATACGCAATATTTTCACGGATACTTCCTCCAAATAATAATACTTCCTGAGGGACAAGAGCCAACATCTTTCGCCACGCATTTACCGAATATGCATTGATATTCCTGCCATTTAATTCAATTTCACCTGTATTAGGCTCATAGAATCGCATCATTAATTGAGCCAATGTCGATTTCCCCGTTCCAGAAGTACCCACAATCGCTACTTTTTGACCCGGTTCTATTCGTATAGAAATTCCCTTCAAAATTTCAACCGAAGGCCTACTCGGATACGAAAAGTGGATGTTTTTGAGCTCAATCGTGCCAAAGTCTATCGCAACATTTTCCGTTTTATCCTCCAAATGTACCTCCGAAGGATCCTCCAATATTTCTAATATCCGATCCGAAGCCCCAATCGTCTTTTGTAACTGCGCGTAAATATCACCCAATCCACCAACTGACCCGCCAATAAATGCCGTGTAAAAGATAAAGGTTAATAAATCCGCTAAGATCATATCCCCCTGTGCAACCAATTGGGCACCATACCACACTACGCCAACAATCCCACCAAACAAAGCAAAAATCACAAAACTCACAAAACCACCGCGCATTGTTGCCGCCCGTAAAGCTGCTTCAATTACTTTATTCAACGATTGTGCATACCGATTAACTTCATACCCCTCATTCGTAAATGACTTAACCGCCTGAATCGATTGAAACGTTTCCTCCACGATAATATTCGTTGCAGCTAATTCATCCTGCGACTTCTTTGAAATCTTGCGAATAAATTTTCCAAATACGATGGCTGCAACAACTAGTAGCGGGAACGTTGCCAGCATAAACAGCGTTAACTTCCAAGACAAATACGTAATTAGCGCAATGCCGCCTATTAAGGTAAATATCTGACGGAAAAATTCTGCTAAGGTGATCGATAACACATCCTGTAACTGCGTAATGTCCGACGTAATCCGACTCATCAATTCTCCCACGCGCCGTTTTTCAAAATTAAAAATAGGCATGGTAATAATCTTTGCATAAAGTGTTTGACGAACATCTCGCATCGATTTTTCAGAAACTTGGGCAAATGTGTAAATTCTAAAAAAGGATAAAATCGCCTGCACAATCAAAATCGCAAAAAAGAAAATTGTCACCTCATTAATCAAGTACGTAGACTTCCCTTCAATAACCTTCGTCATTTCCCCAATCAACAAAGGGAAACTCATCGTCGTTAAATTCGACAGCAACAAGAACATCATCCCAAAACCAAATGTCCATTTGTATGGAATGACAAAGCGGAATATTTTCAACGCCTTTTGTAAGCCTTTTTTATCTACTTTGACTTTGTCCTTTGGATCGACTCCCGTACCCATTTTCTCGTGTCGTTTTGCCATGGCTTAGTTCGTCTTTAATGCCTTACCGCGGTAGGCCGACTTTAAAAATAAGCGATTAAAATCTTGATCAGCCATAATTTTTGAAATGCTGAGCTTTGGATTAGCCGCCCAGTAATGCTGCACAATGGTATAACCTACCCAGCGCCCTATCGAACCGGGACATGCTGGACCAATTTCTGGTGTTTTTGGTCGTTCGCCTAAATATTTACTTTTAATTAATTCTTCTTTGTTAAACAATAACTTCTTATCAATAAAATGTTCCCATACCTGTTTCTGGAAGGCATTTGTCTCTAGCAACTCTTGCGCTGTATAGCCAAACAGAAGGCTGTCGGCAACTTCAGGAACGATTGTTTTGGTAAACGCATAGCCCTTTCCGTACCAAATCATATCACTCAGTAAGCTATGATCTTCCTCATTTTGTTTATTTAAAAACGCAGAATATTGAAGCATAACTTGGCCTACTAACGCCCGAGGTTCCAGTCGGCGCATTTGATAATCATACACATTTGGAGGTAGATATAAACCTTTTTTCCCCATGAAAAAATCCAAGCCAATAACAATAAGCGAGTCTGATACTTGCAAATGTTGAGCCGTAAATTCACTTCCCAATCCGCCAAAACCAGAAAAGACAGTGCGGATTTTTGGCGTTTTCATGCCTGGAAACTCCTTTTGTACACGCTGAAAAGCAATTTTTAACTCTTTTTCCAAGCGATCTCCGCCAAAGAAACTACTATCCTGACTTTGGTCGTAAAATTTTCGTAGGGCTGGATTATTAAATAATTGATATAAATCGCGCGCTAGCAAAGGTGTTTTTTCTGGTGGGCAACTAAAATAACCAAAAGCAATTTCAGGATGCTTTTTGAGTATCGAATCTACAACAAGCGCTGATGAGGCGTTCGCAAATGATCGATCCAATCGCTGCATGTCCCATTTGATTTCGGGTAATGCGGGAACCTTGTCCTCTTTTTTAGAAGAACACGATGCGAAGCAAAAACCAATAAAAAGCGCGAACCAATATTTCATTATCCCAATCTTCCTAATAGCTCCTGTAACGATTTAATCTTATTTTCGGTATCCGAAAGTTTTTGGCGCTCACGCTCCACTAAATCCGCTTTTGCATTTTGAACGAATTTTTCATTTGCCAATTTTGCCTCAACAGATTTCTTAAAGCCTTCTAAATAATCCAATTCCTTTTGAGATTCCGCCTTTAAAACTGCCGGATCTTCATCGTTAGCCATCGGAACAAAGAACTGATCTGACTTCACCACAAAAGTCTGTGCATCCGTAATCGGTTCAGAAATAAAACTAATCGATTCTAAATTAGCCAATTTTAACATGATGGCTTCCACTGCCGCATAGGCCGTTGGTTGTTCTGATTTAATGCAAAGCGGTAAAGCTAATTTTGGCGACAATTGCTTTGAATTACGGATCTCGCGTACCTTGGTTACTACCTCAAATACGACATCAAATTGCGCGACCAATGCTTCATCAACTTTGCCCGCTTTAGGGTACTCGGCTGTGCAAATAGTGCCTTTTTCGCTTCTAATGGCAATCGCCTGCCATATTTCTTCCGTGATAAATGGCATGTACGGATGCATTAAGCGCATTAACGAATCAAATAGTCCTAATGCCGAATGCAAGGTGTCTGCGTGAATTGGGCTTTGATAAGCAGGCTTAATAATCTCCAAATACTTACCGCAGAAATCATCCCATACCAAATTGTAAATACTTAGCAATGCGTCTGATATGCGGAACTTGCTAAAGTGATCTTGAACGTCAACAATCGTTTGGCTTAATTTGGATTCGAACCATGCGGTCGCTAACATATGCTCTGGTAATGATGCTCCAGGAACAACCTCCAAACCTTTTAAAAGACGGAATGCATTCCATATTTTATTGGAGAAGTTTCTTCCTTGCTCACATAATTTTTCATCAAATAACAAATCATTTCCTGCAGGTGCGGAAAACAACAAGCCCGAACGAACACCATCCGCACCAAAACGCTCAATTAACTCCAAAGGATCAGGTGAATTACCGAGTGATTTGGACATTTTGCGTCCTTGTTTATCCCGAACAATTCCGGTTAAATACACATTCTTGAATGGCAATTCATCGCGCCATTCATATCCCGCCATAATCATACGAGCCACCCAGAAGAATAAAATATCGGGTCCAGTGACTAAATCATTGGTCGGGTAATAGTAATTAATCTCCTCATTATCCGGATTTTCAATGCCGTCAAATACCGAAATTGGCCATAACCACGATGAAAACCATGTATCCAATACATCCGGATCTTGCGTCAAATCATCCTCGACCAATGCGAATAATTGGTATTTATCTCGCGCAATGCGTAAGGCTTCTTTTTTGTCTTTGGCTACAATCACTGTGCCATCTTCCATGTAAAACGCAGGGATTTGTTGGCCCCACCACAACTGCCTTGAGATACACCAGTCACGCACATTTTCCATCCAAGAACGGTACGTATTTTTGAATTTGGCAGGGTGTAATTGAATGGTGTCATTCATGACATTCTCCAATGCCGGCTTTGCCAGATCCTCCATTTTCATGAACCATTGCAAAGATAATTTCGGTTCGATGACCGCACCTGTACGCTCGGAAGTCCCTACGGTTGATTTGTATTCATCCGTTTGGATTAAATAACCTTCTTCGGTTAATTGCTTTACGATACGTTTACGGGCTTCAAAACGATCTACGCCCACAAATAATACCGCTTTTTCATTTAATGTACCGTCGTCATTCAAGATGTCGATGACAGGTAATTTGTGTTTCAAGCCTAATTCGTAGTCATTTAAATCGTGGGCAGGGGTTACTTTTAAGCAACCTGTTCCAAAATCCAGCGTCACATATTCATCTGGGATGATGCTGATTTCACGATCGATTAATGGAATACGCACCTTTTTGCCATGTAAATGTACATAGCGTTCATCCGCAGGGTTGACACAAATTGCGGCATCAGCCATGATCGTTTCTGGTCGGGTTGTGGCAATCGTCACAAATCCAGAGCCGTCTACTAAGGGATATTGGATATGGTATAATTTGGCTTGAACATCTTTGTAAATCACTTCCTCGTCCGACAAAGCTGTTTTTCCCTGCGGATCCCAGTTGACCATTCGGACGCCACGGTAAATCAAACCCTTGTTATATAAACGTACAAAGGTGTCTATAACTGCCTCATACAAAGATGGTTCCATCGTAAATCGGGTGCGATCCCAGTCACATGAAGCACCTAATTTCTTTAATTGGTCGAGGATAATTCCGCCGTATTTGTCCTTCCATTCGAAGGCATGTTTCAAGAATTCTTCGCGCGTAATGTCTTTTTTCTCAATGCCTTTTTCTTTCAGCATGGCTACGACCTTCGCTTCTGTGGCGATGGAGGCGTGGTCGGTTCCGGGGACCCAACAAGCCTCTTTGCCTTCCATACGTGCTTTTCTGATTAAAACATCTTGAATCGTATTATTCAACATGTGCCCCATGTGCAACACCCCTGTGACGTTAGGTGGCGGAATGACAATGGAATACGCTTCTTTTGTTGGGTTAGGTTTCGAAGCGAAGACCTTATTTTCCAACCAATAGGCGTACCATTTTTGTTCGATTTCCTGGGGGGCGTAATTTTTATCAATCATAAAAGCAATGCGGTCATATATAGCCCACAAAGATAATTGAATTATGCCAAAGCAGGCGGTCGATTTTTAAAACAATTCCGTGTAATTTTGGGTTAAAATTCAAAAAGTTTCAAATGGGAATTCTCTTATGGTTGGTGACATTTATTGGCATGGAAGGTATGGCTTGGCTAACGCACAAGTACATTATGCATGGATTTATGTGGCGCTGGCACCAGTCACATCATGTACATCATAATAATCCGGTTGAGAAAAATGATTTATTCTCGGTTGTTTTTGGTATTTCATCTACACTCACGATCATCGCAGGAGCTGAGATTCCTGAACTTTGGCCCTTATTTTATATCGGATTAGGCATTGCGACTTACGGAATCTTCTATTTTATTTTCCATGATATTATCGTGCATCGTCGGATCAAAATCAAATACAAAGCGACGAGTCGGTACATGAAGCGCATTATGAAAGCGCATTATGTGCACCATGAAGTACATACGAAAGAAGGCGCACAGGCTTTTGGATTCCTATACGCCCCTAAGAAATTTCAATAAGTTTTATTGAACGAACCCTACGCCAACCGTTGAATTCGAAAATTCATCAATCAAAATAAAGGCCCCATTAGATGGGTTTTCTGCATATACATCTGCGCTAATCGGTTGTGCCGTACGCAA
>CAMCXW010000070.1 GCA_945883625.1 Spirosoma fluviale | reverse complement strand
AATTCATAATCTTCTCCCCCATTTAAGGCCGCGGTCAAAGGACTGAGATTGAATTCGGTTGCCGACAAATATGTCTCATCGTCTATTGGGATATTTTTTTCGAAGATACGTGCTCCGGTGGCTGATGCTTTACACAAGTGTAAAATTTCAGCAGCGAGGCCATCCGAACTATCAATCATGGATGTAGGAACGACCCCTAAATCCCGCATTTCATGTAAAATATCAAAACGCGCCATAGGTTTAAGCTGGCGTAATACCACATAGCTCTTATTATCTAATTCGGGCTGCATTTCTGGATTGGCCAAAAATACCTGCTTTTCACGCTCCAATGATTGAAGCCCAAGCAAAGCCCCTCCAAAATCTCCTGTAACACAAATAACATCATTGGGTTTCGCTCCGGAACGTTTCACTAATTCTGTAGAATCGACTACCCCAATCGCCGTGACAGAAACGATTAATCCTTGGGGAGAAGCCGTGGTATCTCCGCCCACTAGATCAATTTTGTATTCCTCACATGCATTTTTTACCCCCACATAAAGTTCCTCAACAGCCTCCACGGAGAATCGATTACTCAATCCTAAACCCAAAACGATTTGGGCAGGAATCGCATTCATCGCCGCCAAATCAGCCAAAGCCACACTTACAATCTTATATCCTAAATGCAAAAGTGGCGTATATGATAAATCAAAATGTACACCTTCAATCAATAATTCAGTGGTCGTAACGGTTAATTTTCCGCCTGAATTCAATACCGCCGCATCATCTCCAATGCCGACAGAAGTCCACCCTTGGTAAGTCTTAAATGGTTCGGCCAAACGATTAATCAATCCAAACTCCCCAATACTGCCTATTTCTGTTCTATTTTCCATATATAAAAAAAGCCGTCCTAATAGACGGCTAATCAGTCAAAATAATCTTTTTATGGGTTAACCAATGTTAATCCTACACGCTTATTACTTGCCTTAATGTAAGTTGCCAACGTCTCTAAGCCCAATGTTGTAGCAGTAGGGGTGCCTACTATTCGAAATTCAATTGTACCATTCGTACCCGTTGGAGCACCTTCAGAGCCTTTCAGATCGCTGAGCGTGATTTTGCTATTATCCGTTGCAAGAACGTATTTACCTGTAAATTGCTTGCCATCAAATTCGGTCAAAGTTACCGAGCCGGCCACACTTAGGTCTAATTTAAATTGTGCATACCCATTAACTAAATTAGAACTGCCTCCTTTGGTATATTGAGTGGTCCCATCCCATTGTGCAGAACTAACAGACCAAGATTTTTTAATCAATTCCGAAACGGGTGTTGGCTCATCTTTACTACATCCAAAAAACATGAAAGCCACAACCGCAATCCAAATAAAATTTTTCATCATTCATTTATTTACGCTGTAAAATTAAAAATCTTTAGGAATAAAACGGGGTTTGGCACTTTTTATTTAGTTTCGTGCAAATTAAAATAACCGTGCCAACTGAGCTTCCTACTTTCACAAAATCACAATTATCCCTTCGCAATGGGCAAGATAGACCTGAAATTTGGATCGCATTTCAAGGCCTAGTCTACGACATGACCACATCAAAATTGTGGAAAAATGGCAAACATTATGAGCATTGGGCAGGACAAGACTTAACGTCTGAGTTGGCTGACGCTCCGCACACGGCAAACGTATTTGAAAAATTCACGCCAATCGGGAAATTAATATGATTTTAATCGTTGAAAGTGGTTCGACAAAAACCGAATGGCGCTACATTTCCGGCCCTACTCAAGCCTATGAAAGCTTCTTTTCAGACGGTATAAATCCGTATTACCAGTTGGCCGCCGACATCACCGCGGCCCAACGACCTACTTTGGAAAAACTAAGCCAAAAATCTATCCAGTATGTATTTTATTATGGAACGGGTATCGCGGATGAGGGTAAAAGTGAAATAATCAATCAAGTGCTTCGACCATTTGTGGGAGATGCCCAAATCTCGGTAGCAAATGACTTAATTGCCGCAGGCATCTCGTTGTGTGGAAATGAGCCCGGAATTGCTTGTATTTTGGGGACAGGTGCCAACTCGGGATATTTTGAGGAAGGAAAGCTAAAAGAGCAAATTCCACCCCTCGGATTTTGGTTGGGAGATGAGGGCAGCGGAGCGAACCTTGGTAAGCGGCTCGTGCTAACTTATTTACATCATGAACTACCGCTTGATTTACGTGAGTTATTTATTAAACGATTTGGAACATTGAGTAGGCTAGATATATTTGAACACGCCTATCAAAAAGAATTCCCCAATCGCTGGTTCGCAAGCTTTTCTAAATTTCTGTTTGACCACCGTAAACATCCATTTTGTTATGAGCTAATAGAAAAGGCATTTCAAGATTTTTGTCAATTGTATCTTGTTAAGTATGATTCTGCAAAAATGGTGCCCGTGCACTTTACGGGCTCGGTTGCATTTTATTATTCAGACATTCTAAAACGGGTTGTAACGAATTCTGGCCTACGTGTGGGAATCATTAGTGAGGCTCCTATGGCCGGGCTTACGCTTTTTCACAAAAAATTGATTTAGGATTTTTACAAGAAAATGAACCGAGCTTCCGGAATAATTTTTTAAATTGCACATCGCCTAAACACCATCAACAAAACACGCATGACAGCTTCTATGAAGTCCATTGGGACGAAACAAAAAGCATTGAACATCAACTTAGATCGTAGTATCTACGGGTCATTTGCTGAAATTGGAGCTGGGCAAGATGTAGCTGCTATTTTTTTCAAAGCTGGGGGTGCCTCAGGAACCATTGCAAAAACAATTTCCGCGTATGACATGGCCTTTTCTGATGCTATTTACGGAGAGGAAGAGTCAGGTAAATATGTTTGTGAGCCAAGATTAATGAAAATGCTCACGCGTGAATTTAAATTGTTGAAGGTTCGCTTGACTGATACGGCAGATGAAAAACGATTTTTTGCTTTTGCGAATACGGTCTCGGCGTTAAATTATCAAAAAACGAACGATGCGCATGGTTGGATTGGCTTGCGATTTCAACTAAAACCAAATGGGCCGGTAAACAATTTAGTTATCCACGTGAATATGCTGGATAACGACAATATTTTACAACAACAAGCGCTTGGAATTATCGGCGTTAATTTATTGTATGGATGTTTTTTCTTGCATGCAGATCCAGAAAAATTACTTTGTTCGTTGTTGGATGACTTGTCAACTGACCGTATAGAGATTGATATGATTCGTTTTGAAGGCGATGATTTTGCGGATGTTGACAATCGCCTGATGTCCTTATATCTGGTTAAACACGGATTTACACAGGCTGCCGTTTTCGGACCTGATGGAACGGTGATGCAACCTTATAATGCCTTATCTAAAAAACACATTATAGCTATTCGTGGCAGATTTAGGCCAGTGACTAACATATTTTTGGATATGTTGAAGAAAGGCCAAACGCAATTTGAACAAGAATCCGACGTAGATGATGATAAAATTTGCGTGTTATCAGAGCTGACATTACGTAATTTAGAAGATGGGTCCCATCATATAAATGAAAAAGATTTCTTAGATCGCGTAGACATTTTATGTTCTTTAGGTCAAACCGTTCTCATCTCAAATTTTCACGAGTACTTTAAGTTGGTTGCCTACCTATCCCAATTTTCGCCTTTGAAAATGGCGTTAATCATGGGTATGCCAAACTTGGAATATATATTCGAAGAGAAACATTATGCCCAAGTAGATGGTGGAATTTTAACCGCGTTTGCTGATTTGTTTGGCCATAATATCAAGTTATATTTATATCCCACAATCGACGATAAAGGGGCGGTTTTGAATTTAAAGACCTTCAAAACTGTGCCACACCTTCGTGGCTTGTTGCACTATCTGCTCGACAACAAAAAGCTGGAAGATATCAAAAAGTCGGATGAAAAGTTGATGAATATCCGCACAGACCAAGTTCTAGCGATGATTCAGCAAGGGCCTGGAGATTGGGAAAAATTAGTCCCTGAATCAGTAGCTAAACAAATTAAGGAGCACGCCTTATTTGGTTTTCCGCAGTAACAAATTATCAGTTTAGCAGCCCATAAAGCGCCAAAAAATTCCTATTTTTGTTGCCCAATTGAACACTAAAAATCACTCAATGGATTATTTAGCAGGCCTTAATGAGCCCCAGCGACAAGCAGTTGAACATATCGATGGCCCGTTAATGATTATAGCAGGTGCTGGCTCTGGAAAAACCCGCGTCTTGACCTACCGAACGGCCCATTTGATCGAGAGGGGTATCGATCCTTTTAGTATTTTATTACTGACCTTTACTAACAAAGCAGCTGGCGAAATGCGCCATCGGATAGAAACTGTGATCGGTTCGCAAGCCAAAAATATTTGGATGGGAACTTTTCACTCCGTTTTTGCTAAAATTTTACGTTTCGAAGGGGCGCGTCTGGGGTATACATCCAATTTTTCTATTTACGATACGGACGATTCGAAATCACTAATTCGTGCGCTGATTAAAGAGCAGAATTTAGATGACAAAATTTATAAAGTCAATTTAGTCCTCAATCGAATTTCTAATGCAAAAAACAGGCTAATTGGTCCCGAACAATACATGGCTAGTTCGGTCCTGGAGCAGGAAGATCGCTTTGCGAAAATTCCGATGCTGGGTCAGGTGTATAAATTGTATTGCCATCGTTGTTTTCAGGCTAATGCCATGGATTTTGATGATCTCTTATTTCAAACTAATATTCTTTTTAGGGATCATTTAGACGTTTTAAACAAATACCAGCATAAGTTTAAGCATGTAATGGTGGATGAGTTTCAAGATACCAATGTGTCTCAATATTTACTCACGAAGAAACTTTCAGCTGTTAATCAAAATATTTGCGTGGTAGGGGATGATGCGCAAAGTATATACGCATTTAGAGGAGCGGATATCCAAAATATCCTGAATTTCGAGCGTGATTACCCTGATTTGGCAATGATTAAATTAGAGGAAAATTACCGGTCAACGAAAGCGATTGTGGCGGTAGCAAACTCGATTATCGCACGAAATAAATCGCAATTAAAAAAAGACGTATTTACGTCAAACGAAGATGGAGACCAGATTGAAATTATTCGAGCAGGTAGCGATAATGAGGAAGGGCGAATCATCGCATCGACTATTCTAGAAACGCGGCAGCGTGATGGACTGATCTGGTCGGACTTTGCTATTCTCTATCGAACAAATGCCCAATCACGTTCTTTCGAGGAGTCACTTAGGCGACTAAATATCAAGTATAAGATCGTAGGTGGATTATCTTTTTACCAACGAAAAGAAATTAAAGATGTGTTGGGCTACCTGCGATTTGTTGTCAATCAACAAGATGAAGAAGCGTTTAAACGTATTATCAATTTACCTAAACGAGGGATTGGCGATACGACAATTGCTAAAATCGCAATTACGGCAGCGGAACAGAATTCTTCTGTTTGGGACATTGTGACTAATATTCAACAATTTCAAGGGGTTCGTGGGACGGCACCGATTGAGCAATTTGCCGACTTGATTAAGTCCTACAAGTTAATGGTGGAAGTGGATGGAAAAGATGCCTATGAAGTTGCCAGTCATGTAGCAAAAACATCTGGTTTAGTGCGTGAACTTTATGAAGACAAAACGGTAGAAGGGCTTGCACGTTATCAAAACGTCCAGGAATTATTAAATGCCGTCAAGCAGTTCGTAGATTCTGAGGAAAATGAAGACAAATCACTAGCAACCTTTTTGCAATCCGTTTCCTTGCTCACTAATGCTGATACGACAGAAGACCCCAATGACACAGATAAGGTCACATTAATGACCGTCCACTCAGCCAAAGGATTAGAATTTAAACACGTGTTTTTAGTTGGCCTAGAAGAAGACCTTTTCCCAAGTCAAATGATGCTACAGAGTCAGGCCGACCTAGAAGAAGAGCGTCGCTTATTTTATGTAGCGATTACGCGAGCGGAGAAAAAGCTGATGATTTCCTATGCGGAATCGAGGTATCAGTTTGGCCGATTAAAATCTTGTGAACCTAGCAGGTTTATAGATGAATTAGATAGCACCTATTTAAAGATGGCTAAAACACCTGGGAAAAAGGATGTGTCTAATTATCGCCCAGTACAAAAAACGGGGTTTGTTGAAAAATCAACAAATGTCTCAGCGGCTCAATTGATTCAGAAACCCAAGCAAAATTCAAATTACCAACACGTTCCTTCGGCTGATTTCAAGCAGTCAGATCCGATGAGTTTACAAGAAGGACAGCGGGTCGAGCATCAAAAATTCGGCTTTGGAATGATTACTAAATTGGAGGTCAATGGGGCAGAACGCAAAGCACACATAAACTTTGAACAAGGTGTGGGGGAAAAAACGCTCTTATTAAGCTTCGCCAAATTGATGATTAT
>CAMCXW010000069.1 GCA_945883625.1 Spirosoma fluviale | reverse complement strand
TTTCGTCGCAAAATTTACCCGAAAGGATATAAAATTGAAAAAGGATTCATATTATTGATTTTTAAAACCTTTACAACTATGAAAAAGAATTACGCAAACTCCCGTCGGCAATTTTTAGCTGCCGGCTCCCTTGCCTCTTTAGGCCTTTTATTTGCCAAACCAGCCGCATTTGCTTTTGGCTCAGCTAAACCAGATTCTAAATTTGGAGGTGTTCAAATTGGCTGTATCACGTATTCATTCCGCAGCATGCCGGGATCCGTTGATGAAATCATTGGATACTTAACGCAATGTGGCATATCAGCCACTGAATTAATGGGCGATGCCGTAGAAGAATATGCTGGCAAGCCAGTTAATCCGGTGCAAATGCGTTGGACTCCGGGCCAACCGCGTCAGCCGCTGACCGATGAGCAACGTGCGGCAATGAAGAAATACCAAGAAGATGTGAAAACATGGCGCGAAACCGTTTCCATGGATAAATTCAAGGAAGTTCGTGCGAAATTGGATAAAGCCGGAATCAGCGTATATGCCTACAAACCAAATGCATTTAGCCCAACGAATTCAGATGCTGAAGTAGAATATGCATTGAAATCTGCTAAAGTTTTAGGAGCTAAATCGGTGACAATGGAATTGCCAACTGATCCAAAACAAACCCAACGCTTAGGTGATTTGGGCGCGAAACATGGTATTTATTTTGGATATCATACCCACACCCAAGTAAAAGATACAGTCTACGATGAGGCCTTAGCTCAATCGAAATACAATTCCATTAATCTAGACGCTGGTCACTACATTGCTGTGGGCGCACCACATAATACAGCTAGTTTATTAGCCTTAATTGAAGCAAAAAAAGATCGCATTACCTCCATGCACATTAAAGACCGTACGTCAAAAGAAAATGGTGCAAAGAATCTTGTTTGGGGCACGGGAGAAACTCCTTTAAAAGAGTTACTAACCGCCATGAAGAAAAATAAATACAAGTTCCCGGCAACGATCGAATTGGAATATGAAATTCCAGCAGGTTCTGATGCTGTAACAGAAGTAAAAAAATGTGTGGAATATGCGAAGGCAATCTTAGTCTAGCAAACGAATCACACTCAAATGATCAATTAAATCGGAGGCCACTAAACTGTCCTCCGATTTTTTTTGTATTGCTAAATCACCCGACAATCTATGAATGTAAGCACCAAGGCAAATAACCACATCCTCAATATAAATCGTCTCCCCCTCAATGCAGATTAAAAAAAATATGTCAACTCACTAGAAAGATTAATTGTATCCTGTATCCAAGCCAAAGACGTTAATCATTTGAAACAAATAGGTATTGGACAAAGTCCCTAAAATTGCATAAATTTTAAATGAGATTTATTTCATCTAAATTGATTTGTAAATCAAAGCCTCAAAATTCCTATTTTTGACTTATGAAAGCAATTCAAACCGCATTATTATCCTATGGAATGTCGGGACGCATTTTTCACGCCCCTTTCCTCGAAATTCATCCAGGCTTCGAGCTCGTTGGCTCCTACGAACGTAGCCAAAAAAATATTCAAAAAGCCTATCCAGGAACGCATTCGTATGATTCACTCGACGAAGTCATCCAAGATGCTGATATTGAATTAGTTATTGTCAACACCCCCATCCCCACGCATTTCGAATATGCCTCTCAAGCGCTAAAAGCTGGGAAGCATGTTGTCGTTGAGAAAGCATTTACGAACTCGACGGCAGAAGCATTGGAATTGCAAAAAATAGCGAAAGAGGTAGATAAGCATATTTTTATTTACCAAAATCGCCGTTGGGATTCTGATTTTCTAACGGTGAAGAAAGTATATGAATCGGGCCAACTGGGCGAATTGGTTGAGGCGGAATTCCACTTTGATCGCTTTAATGGAATCAAATCACCCAAAATGCACAAGGAAGTTCCTGGGCCGGGGGCTGGAATCATATTTGATTTGGGGCCACATATTATAGATCAGGCCTTGCATTTGTTTGGTACCCCTACGCATGTTTTTGCTGATTTACGGAAAACGAGACCAGGCACCGAGGTGGAGGATTTGTTTGAGATATTACTGTATTACCCAGAAATGCGCGTTCGCTTAAAGGCGGGCTATTATTTCAAAGCACCTATACCTGCGTTCCAATTACATGGGAAATTAGGCAGCTTTATTAAAACACGATCTGATCGTCAAGAGGCGGATTTAGATGCAGGTCAAAAGCCACAAGGCGAAACATGGGGACAAGAGAGTCCAAATGATTTTGGTGTTATTCATATAGACGGTAGCAATCCAGAAAGATTAGCATCTGAAAAAGGTGATTTTAGGGTCTTTTATGAAAATGTTTATCAATCTTTACGCGGCGATGCGACACCTGCGGTTTCCGTTCAAGATGGAATCAATAGCATGCGGGTGATCGATGCGGCGATGGAGAGTAGTCGGGAGAAACGAGTAATCAAATACTAGAAAATAGACGCGAAGTATCGCGTATCTACAAATAATATGGAATCAAATATCCTTGCCAATTTCGAGCCTGAGTTAAAGAAGAAGATCCAACAAGTAGGAGTCATCCGTAAGTTTAAATCGGATGAATTTTTAATGAAAACAGGCCAAAGCATTCGATCCGCCGTGTTAGTAACGCAAGGAATTGTGAAAGTATTCCGGGAAGATGACGAGGGCAATGAAGTATTCATGTACAACCTCCACCCAGGAGAAGCATGTGCCATTTCCATGACTTGCGCATCCCGCAATCTCAATAGCCAGATTATGGCGAAGGCATTGGTGGACACGGAAGTATTAACCATTCCGGTCGAATTAATGGACGAATGGGCGGCTAAATATAAATCTTGGTATCAATTCGTTTTAGAAACCTATCGTTCGCGATTTGAGGAATTATTGGATACACTTGACCACATTGCATTTCGTAATTTGGATGAGCGTTTGTTGTGGTATTTAAAACAACATCAAAAGAGTTTAAAAAGTAATGTCATCAAGGTTTCATTTACAGACATTGCCACCGAATTAAACTCCTCGCGTGAGGTTATTTCGCGGTTGATGAAAAAATTAGCAGAAAAAGGATTTATCAAAATCAATAAAAATCAAATCGAAATCGTCAATTTGCGCGTGCTGTGATATACATCACGACTGATAATTAAATTAAGTGACAATTTGCATGCCTAAACACATTAAGCATGCCTAAACAATTCACCTTAATTTTCATATTATTATTGATCAATGCGGCTTATTTAGTAGCCCAACATCAAGAAATTCATACGACGCCACACCTTTGGAAAGGTAAAAAAAGTGTGGCTGAAGATTCAAGCTCCCTCCTATTTGCCTTCAAACATGGGAAAGTACACGGTAACCTGCGTTATTTTTTCATGGCCACTGAAAACCAAGGACATCTCACGGATGCCTATGCACATGCAGCAGGTGGAGGATTATTCTACGAAACTGCTTCATTTAAAGGCTTTCAAATGGGTGTGGGGGGATATTTTATTTATAACGTTGGCTCCACCAACATGGCCAAAATTGATCCATATACCCAAACTGCGAGTCGATACGAGACCTCATTATTTGATTTGGAGGACCTGACAAATAAAAATGATTTGGACCGCCTTGAGGAATTGTATCTGAAATACAATTTCAAAAAATCGCATATTACAGTTGGAAAACAATTAATCAATACGCCATTTATCAATCTACAAGATGGACGTATGCGACCAACCGAGGTAGGGGGAATATATGGGGAGATTTTCCCCGGCAAAAAAAATAAATTGGAAGGTGGTTACTTGTATGAAATTTCCCCACGCGGCACCGTGGATTGGTATGGTATAGGTGAATCGATCGGAATTTACCCCAATGGAGTCAATGTAAATGGGACAAAAGGTAACTATAAAGAACACATAGAATCTAATGGCATTTACTTACTTGGGTATACACATCAGTTTCAAGATAAACATTCCATCAAATTTTGGAATGTGTTTGTCGAAAATGTATTCAATACCAGCATGGCCCAGTGGGATTGGAAAAAAAATGAATGGGTGGCAGGAATACAATACACGCATCAACAAGCGGTCAATCAAGGAGGCAATGAGGATCCATCAAAAACCTATTTTTCTCCAGATCAAAAGTCAAACGTAATAAGTGCTAAAATAGGCTATGAAAAATCTGCCTGGAATACCTCTTTAAGTTATACGAGAATTACAGCGGATGGTCGTTATTTAATGCCGCGTGAATGGGGCCGTGACCCATTTTATACCTTTATGCCACGTGAACGGAATGAAGGATTTGGTGATGTGCATGCACTCGTAGGGAAAATTAACTACAGCTTCCCGCAGCTACCCTTGAAAGCAAACCTAGCTTATGGATACTTTCAAATGCCCGATGTGAAAAATTATGCCTTGAATAAATATGGCCTACCAAGCTACACCCAACTCAATGTAGATCTAAGTTATGAGTTTATTGATTTCTTAGAAGGATTGGAATTACAAGCCTTATATGTACACAAAACAAATCAAGGGGAAACCTATCAAAATGAAAAATACATCATCAATAAAGTTAATATGATTAATTATAACCTTATTTTAAACTTTCATTTTTAATCGAAACTATTTTTTGCCATGTGATAAAAATCACGAAAAAGCTTTAAAAATCCTTTCAAATTTGTATCAACAAAAAACAAAAATTTCGCATGGAAATTATAGGTTATTTCGCATCCCTACTTATCGGCATTTCACTAGGCTTAATCGGTGGTGGTGGGTCCATTTTAACAGTACCCGTATTAGTTTATTTATTTGGAGTTAATCCAATCTTAGCAACAGCTTACTCTTTATTCATTGTAGGCGCGAGTTCTTTAGTAGGAGCTTTTCCTAAGTATAAGCAAGGGATGATTAATTTAAAGACAGCAATCATTTTTGGTATCCCATCTATTGCAGCTGTCTATGCAACGAGAAAGTTCATCGTACCTTTAATTCCGTCTGAGGTATTTACAGTAGGTGATTTTGTCGTAACGAAGTCAATACTAATGATGGTTCTATTTGCTGTGTTAATGGTTGCCGCTTCCATTTCTATGATTAGAGGCAATAAAAGCAACACAGAGGAAGCTCCAGAAGAAGAGCAAGTATTCAATTATCCGTTAATTTTAGTAGAAGGAATGATCGTAGGTACCTTAACTGGTTTAGTGGGTGCCGGTGGTGGATTTTTAATTATCCCAGCGCTAGTGGTTTTGTCTAAACTTTCCATGAAGCAAGCGGTAGGTACTTCCCTATTAATTATTGCCGCCAAATCATTAATCGGGTTTACTGGCGACTTAGGTCATCAAGAAATTGATTGGAACTTGCTTCTAATCGTTACAGCCTTGGCTATTGTAGGAATTTTCTTAGGCGATATTATCAGTAAAAAAGTAGATGGTAATAAATTAAAAGTAGGTTTTGGATGGTTTGTTTTGGTGATGGGTATTTATATTCTGATCCAACAGTTAGCCTTCCCATTGAAATAGATTAAACACATTCAAAGCATAATAATTACGAAAATGAAAGTAGAACAAATTTACACAGGATGTTTAGCACAAGGTGCTTACTACATCGAGAACAATGGAGAAGCAGCGATCATCGATCCACTTCGCGAGGTACAACCTTACATTGAGAAAGCAGAGCGCAATGGAGCGAAAATCAAGTATGTATTTGAAACTCACTTCCATGCTGACTTCGTATCGGGTCACATCGATTTATCTGCAAAAACAGGTGCTCCGATTGTTTACGGACCAAATGCAGCTTGCGAATTTGAGTGTATCACGGCAACGGATGGCCAAGAATTCCCATTAGGCAATGCTACTATCCGTGTCATTCACACACCGGGTCACACGATGGAGTCAACATGTTTTCTTTTGATCGACGAAAATGGCAAGGAAACTAGCTTATTCTCAGGTGATACGTTGTTCATCGGTGATGTAGGCCGTCCAGATTTAGCTCAAAAAGTAAAGGAAGATTTGACACAAGAAATTTTAGCAGGTCATTTATTCGATTCTTTACGTAATAAAATCATGCCTTTAGCAGACGATATCATTGTATATCCTGCACACGGTGCTGGTTCTGCTTGCGGTAAAAACATGAGCAAAGAGACAACAGATACATTGGGTAACCAAAAGAAAACGAATTATGCGTTGAACCCGGCGTTAACAAAAGAATCATTTACAAAAGAAGTATTAACGGGCTTGGTTGCTCCTCCAGCTTATTTCCCATTGAACGTTTTAATGAACATTCAAGGATATGACTCGATTGATAAAGTGTTAGAGCGTGGCCAACATGCCTTAAGTCCAGAAGGATTTGAAGCAGCAGCAAACGAAACGAGCGCGTTGATCTTAGATACACGTGATCCTCAAACTTTTGCCGCAGGATTTGTCCCTAACTCGATCAACATCGGTATCGATGGATCTTTTGCTCC
>CAMCXW010000068.1 GCA_945883625.1 Spirosoma fluviale | reverse complement strand
ATCAGATAAAGGATCTGTTGATTTATGTAAATCGATTACGTGCACCTCTGCCCCTTGGGCGTGAAATGTTAGCGCAATCGATTTCCCGATACCGGAACATCCACCTGTCACCACTACTTTTTTGCCTTTTAATGAAAATAGCATAGTTTGTATTTTAAGTCGCTAGTCGCTAGCAATTATTATTTTCTCACCTCTCACCTCTCACCTCTCACCTCTCACCTCTCACCTCTTACTTCTAAAGCGATACCCCTCTTCTCCAAAACATAAAATCATCCTGACCTAAATCCATCGCTTTTGTCGTGATTTCACCTGAAGCCAGTTTAATAACATATTCTAATACTTCCTCGCCCATTTCTTCGACCGTTTTTTCGCCACGAATAATTGGTCCGCAATCGATATCAATGATTTCAGGTAGCTTTTCTGCTAGCCGTGTATTTGTTGATAACTTAACCATAGGACAAATTGGGTTTCCAGTGGGTGTTCCCAATCCCGTCGTAAAAAGTTGAATTGTTGCGCCTGCACCCGCCATTCCTGTAGTTGCCAAAACGTCATTTCCAGGCGTACAAACAAGATTTAATCCTTTTTTCATAGCATATTGACCATATCCGATCGAATCTACTATAGGAGATGATCCAGCTTTTTTTGCAGCCCCAGCTGATTTGATGGCATCTGTTATCAAGCCATCTTTAATATTTCCAGGTGAAGGGTTCATGTCGAAGCCTGCTCCAACTGCTGCTGCACGTTTGGCATATTCCCGCATCATTTTTCCAAAATTATCTGCTACTTCTGCCGTTACAGAACGATTTTGTAATTCTTGTTCCACACCACACAACTCAGGAAATTCGGCAATCATAACCGTTCCCCCTAGACCCACAAGCAAGTCGGCCGTATGTCCAATCGCCGGATTAGCTGAAATTCCTGAAAAACCATCAGATCCACCACATTTCACACCTAATCGTAATGCTGATAGTGGAGCAGGTTTTCGTTCAATTTTATTTATTTCAATTAAACCTTTAAAGGTTTTGAACACAACATCATTCAACAGATTTTCTACACCACTCCCCTCATCTTGTTGTTGCTCGAAGAAGTGAATTGGTTTATCAAAATTTAAATCTTTTTCTTTCAATTTTTCCTTGAAGACCTCTATTTGAGAATGCTGACAACCTAAACTTAATATACTGATGCCTCCTACATTTGGATTTACGCAGTATCCAGCTAATAATTTGCAGAGACTCTCCGACTCTTCCTTATTTTCGCCACACCCATTTTCATGCGTTAAAAATTTTATTCCATCTACATTTGGAAACAAGGGACTTTTAGCGATTATTGCTTCATTTGAACTTGAACCAAGTGATAATGTCTTTCCAGATTCGAATTGTTGGCGAAGATGAACTACTTGATCCGTCACAGAGTCATTTTTCTGAAAACCTAAGCCTTGAATAAATGCATTCTTCAGTAATTCAATGTTTCTATTTTCGCAGAATACGAGTGGAATCACCAACCAATAGTTTTGTGTGCCAATTTGGCCATCCGCACGATGGTAACCATTAAAAGTCCGGTTTTTAAATTTAGTTAAATCAGGACTAGTCCACGCATAGTCTTTTTGTTTACCAATGAAATCTTGTGATGCATGATGAAGATTGAATGTGTGAATTAGGCCACCTTTGGCGATATCTTGAATGGCATGTCCTACTAATACTCCATACATATAGGCATTTCCATCTTTATGTATGGACTCAGTTGTAAACTTGTGTTTGGCCGCAATATCATCCTGAAGGACAATTTCATTCCCTCCATGGTTAATAATCGTCCCTGCTTTTAGGTCCTGCAATGCGACAAGTAAATTGTCTGATGGATTGATTTGCAAATAAGTATGTGACATAGAATTAATTTAAGCTAAATATACGTTTGGTTAAAACCCATTTTTCATTGGGTTGTGATCCTGGAATTCGTTGTTGATATTGATTCATTAAGTTTTCCCATGCTTGAACTACTTCATTTTCTTGATCAGCTTTCGATTTTGCTTCAAATGAAAATAAATCATCAGTAATCATTTCCATGACTAACCGATTTGCATAGCGATAAATTTCCATCGATGTAATTCCAGACTCCCGAATTAGTTGTTCGATTTCCTTAGGAATGGACTTATGGTACGCCTCATATTGTTTAATTGACGCTTCCTCATTGACCAAATCTAAGATTAACAAATATTTATTCATGTGTTGAAATTCGAGATCCTCGGTAAGCATAAAAAACAATATAGCTGAAACAAAATAAAGGAATCGCCAACGCCATATTTGTATTGATTTTAAACAATGATGCAGCTACAGGAGGAATTATTGAGCCACCTACGATTGACATGATTATTAATGAGGATGCTAATTTAGAACCTTCCCCTAAATTTTTGCAAGACAGAGCAAAGATTGTTGGGAACATGATGGATTGGAAAAAATATACCAACATTAAAGAAACAACGGCAATAATTCCACCGCCTAACATCGCTATGATTAACGAAGCTACCGCCCCAATGGCATAAATACCAAGAATATGGCTTGATTTAAATTTCCCCATTAAAAATGTACCTAAAAACCTGCCTAGTAAGAATAAAACAAATGCGAAAGAAGCGTGAAAACTAGCTGTTTGGGTCGCCGACATATCTGAAGTGATTTGGTAAATTTGCTCTACAATCCATAAGTTAGTTTCTGGAGCATAATCCAATTTTAAATCAACAAAATTTCCCCATAACGTTACTTGAGCTCCCAAATTTAAAAATTGAGCAACAATTCCTAAAACGAGGTGCTTGTGCTTCAATAATTCGCGAATTGTCACATTCGATTCTACTTTTTCTGTGGATTTTAATTCAGGCATTTTTGTAAGTGCAAATAACACAGCAACGACCGCCACAATGCAACCAATTAATAAATAAGGGGTCTGAACGGATGCGGCGTGGGAAGCCCTTATCGCTTCTGATTCAATGATGGGCATAGCCGCCAGTGCCTCCTGGCTATATTCTTTATCAGAAAATATAAAAAATCCGCCAATTACCGGTCCTAGAATAATGCTCATACCATTAAATGATTGAGCAAAATTCAATCGATAATCACCTTTGGCTGGATCACCTAAAACAGTCACATATAAATTTGCGGCAGTTTCTAAAAAAGCAATACCACTTGCAATCATGAATAATGCAATCAAAAAGAAAGAATAAGAGCGAACATCTGCTGCAGGATAAAACAAAAAGGCCCCGGCTGCATAAAGGATTAATCCAAGTAAAATTCCAGCCTTATACCCGTATCTGCGCATAACGACGCCAGCGGGCAATGCCATAACGAAATATCCTGCATAAAACGCTGTTTCTACAATATTGGCTTGCCACCTTTGTAAGTCTAATGCCGTTTGAAATTGTTTTACTAGTGTTCCATTCAAACTATTAGCTAATCCCCACAAAAAAAATAAACTAGTTACTAGAATTAATGGAAGCGTATAATTGGCTTTTTCTGATGAATTTATCTGAATTGATTCGTTTTCGGTTTGAGGTAATGCCATTATAATTTGTTTTAAGTGAAAGTCAAAAGTTCTTTCAATTTACCTTCTTTTTTCTTTAATTTTAATTTTTTCAGTTAACTAAATAATATGAGATTTCTACTTAGCTTTTTATTTACCGTTCTTGTTTTTTGTTCGCTGGGCCAATTAAAAAGTCCAGATGAATTTTTAGGGTATCCCCTGGGCACACGATTTACCTATCATTATCAATTAGTTAATTACTGCAAGTACGTAGCAGAACAGAAGCCCTCTGTAGCTGAATGGATTTCATACGGTCAAACAAATGAACATCGCGAATTAGGGATGTTGATTTTGACTAAACCAGAATTGAAAGGGAAGTGGAGTGCGATTAAGGAGCAGCATCAACAGGTTATTCAGGGTCAAAAATCGCCATCTAATGATTTGCCGATCATAATCAATTTATCTTTTAATGTGCATGGAAATGAAGCTGCAGGATCAGAAGCAGCTCTAGGAGCTATTTACGATTTGGTAAAAGATGGTGGATTACTGACCAATTCCACAAAAGATTTTGTAGTCCTAATGGACCCATGTATTAATCCTGATGGACGCGATGCGTATGTTACGCAATACAATCGTCGAAATTTTACCTCAGGAGGAAATGCAGATCCTAATGATCAAGAACACTTCGAGGGAAGTTTTTCTGGTCGTCATAATCATTTTTCCTTTGATTTAAATCGTGATTGGGTATGGCAAACTCAAATTGAAACGCAACAACGCATGGCTTTTTTTCAGTCATGGTTGCCTATGGTTCATGCGGATTTTCATGAGCAGGGTTACCAGAATTCATACTATTTCCCTCCTGCTGCAAAACCTTATTTGAACTTTATTTCGTCAAGAACAAAGGAATTGCAACAGAGTGTTGGCAAATCATTTGCCACACTATTTGACCAACAAAAATGGCCATTTTTCACGTCTGAGGTGTATGATTTGTTTTATCCTGGTTATGGTGATACCTATCCTATGTTAAATGGAGCTTTAGGAATGACACTCGAGCAAGGTGGAATTAGAGGTGGATTACAAGCTAAAAAATCAAATTCTGATACAATAAGATTTGTTGACCGCGTGAATCATCATCGCCAACTAGCCGTGAACTTAGTGGGTTGGTCTTTAACAAACAGCGAATCTGTTAAATCCTCTTTTTATCAGAATCATGCTTCTGCTCGTACTAATCCGACCAACTTGTATAAAAGCTATTTAATTCCCAAAGATGAGATCGCTAAATCTTCTGACCTTATTCGCTTATTGAAATGTAATCGCATTCGCGTAGGCCAAGTAGATAAGGACTTCCAGTCTAATGCATTCTCATATCAGGAACAAAAAATTGTACCCATTAAGGCATCTGCAGGCGATTTATTGATATCCGCGTACCAATCGGCAGCACCAATGATTCAAGCTTTATTGGATCCAACTCCTTTTTTGGAGGATTCATTAACCTATGATATTTCTGCTTGGAATTTATTTCAAATTCATGGGATACGCGCTTATGGGTTAAAAGATAAAGCTTCTTCGGTATCCTACAGTGAATCAATTTTTGTAGAAAATCAGGTACATGAAAATCACGTAGCTTACGTGTTTAAGCCTTCAAAAGAAAGTTCATCCTTTGTAAACTCGTTAGTAAAGTCTGGATATTTAGTTGTTTTTAATGATAAGAAAGTAGGTTTTGAAGGTCAGTCTTTCGAACCTGGACACCTTTGGGTTTTAAAGAAACGCGGTAGTTGGGAACGCTTGAATCAGTTAGCCAATATGGCTCAAGTGAAATTATTAGGAATTAATACGTATCGGTCCCAAGAAGGGGCAGACTTAGGTTCAGAACATTTTGTGCACGTTAAAAATAGTCACATAGCTGTGGTGGTGGATGGTTCTTTAGATGTGGGCCAACAAGGAGAATTGGCTTATTATTTAACGAAGCAAATGCAATTGAATCCAAGTTTTATTCCTATGAATCAGGTATTCAAAGCAAATTTGTCGGCTTACTCGCATCTTATTTTCCCTAATTCAAATTCGGTTGAACTGTCAAAATCGCAACAAATTTTATTGGACGATTATGTTCGTAAAGGAGGACAAGTAATACTTTTTGAGAACTCTGGAAGTCTTGTAGCTAAAAATTTAGTGTTAAAAGAGAAAGACTTAACTGATTCTACAGAAGTGCAGGTAGCGTATGAGGATTCTGAACGTAATAATATTACGAAGACTTTACGTGGTAATTTGCTAGAAGTTCTTGTTGAAAAATCTCATCCATTGGGATTTCGTATTAATCAGGCAAACATGCTACTTATTAATCAGTCTGATCAATTAATTATTCCGAATGTAAAATGGAAAGCGATTCTTCAAACAAGTGAAAAGCCTGTTTATTTTGGTTTTATGGGAAGCAAGATTAAGCCAAAAGTTTCTAAAAGCTTATTGTTGGCTAGCTATTCAATGGGTTCTGGAAATTATATTTGGTTTGGGTTTAATCCATTATTTAGGGCCATCCCAAATCAATCAATGGTTTTATTTGAAAATTCTATATTATATCATGGTAATTAGGCCAATTCTTTTTCTTTTTTTAATGCTATGTTCAGTTCGTTTATATGGACAACAAATCAAGCCAGTCTACCCTATTCCATCAGCTAAGCAATTGGCATGGCAGGAATTAGAGTATTATGGATTTATTCATTTCAATATGAATACGTTCACGAATGTAGAATGGGGAGAGGGAAAAGAGGATCCTAAATTGTTTAATCCAACACAGCTTGATTGTAATCAATGGGCGCGAATTGCGCGAGCTGCTGGTATGAAGGGCTTGATATTAACAGCTAAGCATCATGATGGATTTTCTTTATATCCGTCAAAATATACAAGCCACTCGGTTGTCAAATCTCCTTGGAAGAATGGCAAGGG
>CAMCXW010000067.1 GCA_945883625.1 Spirosoma fluviale | reverse complement strand
AACCACGTATCATCTAATCTACGCGTTAAAAAAATGTCATTATTCCCATAGCCAACGTGCCCGCTAGAGGAAAAATACATAGTAACTCCATCAGGAGCTATAAATGGCGTAGATTCAGATTCGCCAGAATTAACATTGGGACCAATATTATTAGGTTCAGTCCATGTATCATCTGACTTTAAAAATGACACATATATATCTTTACCTCCATAGGAATCTTTAGTCTCCGTAGTCATCAAAAGAATTTTACCATTAGGCGCTAAGGTGTATTCCGAATATTCTGATTTGTTTTTGAAATTTTGGATTCTAATTGGCTTTGGAAAACTCCAATCACCTGTTTTCAGCTTAAAGGATAAAGAAACCCCTTTTTCCATTTGACCATCTTTCCCATAGACATTATTTAATAACATCGTTTTCCCATTTGGTGAAATTCCACAAACGGCATTATTTTCATCATTATTGATGGGCGAAGGGAATAAACTAGCTTTCATCCATTTTTTATCATCACCCAGCTGCGATACCCAAATATCTTGATTTTTAGCACTACCTAAGTTTTCAGGATGCTTCCATCGAGTAAAATAAAGTGATTTCCCATCCGGACTGACTACGGGACATATTTCATTAAACTTGGAATTGATCACCAAACCTAAATTTTCCTTGACCAAATAAGCATTGGGATCTTTTTCTAATGCGATACTTGCCTCAATAGGTTTATCATCATCTGAAATAGCTATAGCATCTATTTGACTAAATCCTTTAACACGTTCCGAATTCAAGGTAATTTTAATCGATTTAACTTTAAATGGAGTTAATGAATTTAGCTTAATTCGAGTAATCTGACCATTCGCCTGTGCATAATTTGCAGGAAGTTCTCTTACCAAATAAAGCTTATTGTTTTCATCAAAAGCTTCAATTCGCGTTAATGAACCAGCTCCAAAGTTCTCGAAAACAACAACTTGTTTGATTTGTTTTAAACTATCAAAAGATACAATTAAGTATTCACCTGAAGGGTTATCAGGAGTCAACGACTGCCAAGCGCTGGGTGTATTACCAAACTTTGGGTATTTACTTGGTCTTCCCAATGCATGTAGAGCTCTAAATTCTTTACCTAATAATTGATCAGAATACTCACTAGAAAAAGCAACAACTTTGCTTGCCCAAAGTACAGATTGTCCCTGGGAGTAAAACTGCACAAATAGCAATGTGCCTAAAAAGAATGCTTTGCGAAGCAACATATATCTTATTTAGCCAACTGTACTAAGTTTGAAATTGTTTCTAATGGATTGGGAGATGAAAAAACAAAACTACCAGCCACTAGAACATTGGCTCCAGCATCAATTAAAGATTCTGCGTTTTGCATTGAAACACCACCATCAACTTCCAAATAAATAGGACGACCTGTTAACTGAATAAGCTCTTTGGCTTCACGAACTTTATCAACTGAATAAGGGATGAATTTTTGCCCGCCAAACCCTGGGTTAACTGACATGATTAAAACTAAATCAATATCATTAATCACATCCTTTAATAAAGAGACAGGAGTTCCAGGATTTAAAGCTATACCAGCAAGACAGCCAAGATCTTTAATCTCTTGAATAGTCCGATGAATATGTGGACAAGCTTCTAAATGAACAGTAATCAATTTAGCACCTGCATCTGCAAATTGCTTTAAATAGCGCTCTGGCTTTTCAATCATTAAATGAACATCCAAAAACTTAGAAGTATGTTTTTGAATTGCATGAAGAACAGGAAAACCAAATGATATATTCGGTACAAAAACACCATCCATAATATCTATATGAATCCATGCAGCTTTTGATGAATTTAACATTAAAGTTTCATTTTGCAGATTGGCAAAATCCGCTGCCAATATAGAAGGTGCAATAATCAGATTTTTCATTTTGCAAAGGTATGAAATTTATTTACTAAGGTTTATTTCTCCCACGAAACGAGTTAACTTTACCTTATTAAATTAAGGCTATGGATATTCAGTCGCGCATGCAGGAGTTGGTATTACGCATAAACCAATATAATGAAGCCTACTATCAAAATAATGAGAGTTTAATTTCAGATCAGTCATTTGATGAACTAATGCATGAACTCCAACAATTAGAACTTCAAAATCCACTTTTTACTTTACCAGATAGCCCAACTCAACGCGTTGGAGGAACAATCACAAAAGAATTCAAATCAGTCATACATCAGTTTCCTATGCTATCCTTAGGAAATACCTATAATGAGACAGATTTACGAGAGTTTGACGAACGAGTTAAAAAAGTTTTGGGTGATGAACCTTACGAATATATATGTGAATTGAAATTCGATGGGGTAGCATTATCATTTTGGTACGAAAATGGCCAATTAGTTAAAGGAGTAACACGCGGAGATGGCACGCGAGGAGATGATATCACTGCAAATGTTAAGACAATTCGTCGTATTCCACTTAATGTAAGTTTACACAAATTCCCATCAACCTTCGAAGTCCGTGGTGAGGGTTTTATGCCTTTAAGCTCCTTTGAGAGAATTAATGAAGAAAAAGTAGCAAAAGGAGATGCTCCACTAGCTAATCCTAGAAACGCAGCTTCTGGCACATTTAAAATGCAAGACTCTGCCGAAGTAGCTAGACGAAATATGGATTGCTTTATATATTCTTTTGTCGGAAATGAAATACCGTTTCAAACACATGAAGAGGGATTGAATTTAATGAGCCAACAAGGTTTTCCGGTATCGCCGACTTGGAGAAAATGTACTTCGGTTGATGAAATACTCACTTACATTCATGAATGGGACGAAAAACGAAATGATTTACCCTTAAATACAGATGGTATTGTCATAAAAATTAATGATTTAGGACAACAGGAGCGATTAGGATACACGGCCAAATCACCTCGCTGGGCCATTTCATTTAAATATCCATCAGAGATTGCTCAGACCAAAATAGAAAGCTTATCGTATCAAGTAGGACGTACTGGAAACATTACTCCCGTGGCAAATTTGTATCCAGTATATCTAGCCGGAACAGTCATTAAACGCGCGTCCGTTCATAATGCGAATGAAATTCAGCGTTTAGATTTGCATGAAGGAGATCACGTATTTATCGAAAAAGGTGGTGAAATAATACCTAAAATTACAGGGGTAGATTTGACGAAAAGAGGCACGGGGGCTATACCTTTTAACTTTCCAACGCACTGCCCAGAATGTCATGGCGAATTAATACGCTTACAAGGTGAGGCAAATCATTATTGTGTTAATGAAACAGCTTGTCCTCCTCAGATAAAAGGAAAAATTGAGCATTTTATTCAACGCAAAGCTTTAAATATTGAAAATATAGGAGTTGAAACGATTGATTTATTGTTCGAAAAAAGAATTATAAAACACGTGGCAGATTTATATTCATTAAATGAATTAAGTTTTTTGGGCTTGGAAGGATTTCAAAAAAAATCTATCTCAAATATTTTAGAATCGATCGAAAAGTCGAAGCTTATTCCATTTAGACAAGTATTATTTGGATTAGGTATTCGACATGTGGGTGCCACAATTGCTGAAAAATTAGTTATTGCATTTCATAGTTTAGATAACCTAGCGGGCGCAAGTTATGACGAACTAATTGCTATACCCGAAATAGGCGATCGTATCGCGATTAGTATCTTAGATTATTTTAAAAATTCAATGAATCTAGCAATCATATCAAAATTACGTGAAGCAAAGATTCAATTAGCTGAAGATATCCATGAAATAGTCTTAGAAGGGGAGGCCTTAGTCGGAAAAAGTTTTGTAATTTCGGGGGTCTTTGAAAATTTTGAAAGAGAAGAATTAAAAGATAAAATAGTTGCAAATGGAGGGAAAGTAGTATCTAGTATTTCGTCAAAATTAGATTTTCTACTCGCAGGAAATAATATGGGACCTGCAAAACTCGAGAAAGCAAACCAACTGAATATAAAAATTTTAAGCGAAGAGGCGTTTTTAACGCTACTCTCATAATATATGCAAGTTAATAAACTACCAAAATTTCATGGAGTTGCACCAGCACTCGTAACCCCGATGTTGGCCGACCGTTCCATCGATTGGAACAGCTTGAAAAATCTGATAAACCACGTCAGTCAAGGGGGCGTAGATTACCTTGTTGTTCAGGGTACAACAGGTGAATCCGCAACAACAACAGCTGATGAAAAGAAAAAGATTGTTTCAACAATAAAAGAAAGCAATTCTAAGAATTTACCTATCGTATACGGTTTAGGCGGAAATAATACGGAAAACTTAATTAATCAAATTAAATCAACTGATTTCGAAGGTATAGATGCCATACTTTCTGTATGCCCTTATTATAACAAACCAAGTGCACGTGGCGTTATCGCTCATTATCAAGCTATTGCCGATGTATGTCCAGTTCCTGTAATCATGTACAACATTCCGGGGAGAACAGGAATAAATATGTCAGCTGAAACAGTTTTAACATTAGCAGAACATAAAAATATCATTGGAATAAAAGAAGCTTCGTGTATCATTGAACAATGCATGGAAATAGCTTTTCATAAACCAAGCGACTTTCTTTTGATTTCAGGTGATGACGTGCAAGCTGTCCCAATAATTTCTATTGGTGGCGTTGGTGTAATGTCGGTCATAGCAAATGCATTCCCAAATCAATTCACTGCAATGATTCACGAAGCATTAGCAGGAAATTTTGCCAAAGCTGCCCTAGCATTAAAAGGATTTTTAACGATTGACCCTTACTTATATGAAGAAGGAAATCCGGTTGGTGTTAAGAAAATATTAGCCTTGCAAAACCATATTACAGATCAGGTTCGAATGCCATTAGCTTCAGCATCTGATAAATTGGGAGACAAATTAGCTCAAATTATAAAACAAGAAAACTTAATAAACTAATGTTCGTACACGTAGTAAATTTTTGGTTAAAAAAGGGTTTATCTGAAGCAGATATTCTGAAATTCGAAACTGGAGTAAGCACACTAGCTGAAGTTGACACAGTAGATGTATTTAGTGTAGGGAAACCTGCTGATACGGACCGACCAGTCATTGATCGTTCTTATGATTATTGCTTGGTAACTACGTTTGAAAATATTTCAGGTCATGATATTTACCAGACGCATCCAATCCATTTGAAATTTATTGAAGACTGTGCATCACTTTGGGATAAGGTTCTAATATATGATTCAGAATCCATCTAAGTGGGCTTTAGGCCTACTCGTATTTTCTATTTTATCGTGTTCCAAAAACATTAAACCAAATACGTATTACAGCCCCGACTTTAAAAACGGAGGTGTGGAGCGGCATGATGGTTTAGGTTTTGAAATACCCGTAAAATATGCAATAGACGTGTTTTATTTTAATGAAACACCAAAACAAGCGTTCGAATTAATCGAATCAATTTCATTTGCTTCTGAGGTGCCATTAAATGCAGATCAAACGCAAAATGGAAAAATGCTTTATCGTGGAATGCACCAAAACAAGAAAAAGGAGCTTATGGAGATGATGGTCTCCAAAGCAGAAGAACTTGGGGCGTCAGCTTTAGTTGATGTAAAGTATTCAGTTTATAGCACAAAAGAAGCGAACGGCTACCAATTTACCGGTAAAGCGGTTCGTTACGTTGTGAAGTAATCCGTAAGACTTCAAAATTAGAAATCAAAACTTGACCTCGAGCATCCAAGAATTTAACTTGGATGCTTTTTATTTTTCGCTCTTTAAAAGGCAAAATACGTTTATTCCCTATCGTATTGCCTTTTACTTCTTCAACTAATCCTGTATCATCCGTTAGTAACACTGAAAAATGTTTTACCCTTTGGCCTAACGAAATAGGTTCTTGCACTAAAATCGCATTCATTTTAACAACATTTTTGGGGATAAAAGTTATTGTTGGCATGGCATCTTTAGTATCAGCCGCCCAAAATGAACGTTTATTTACATCCCGCACAAACGAAATCGGATGCCCATTCACGCGAGAAGAAGACTTAATTTCATCTATAGGTTTAATCAGATTAATCAAACTTTGATCTCGTAACTGTTTAAATCCCATCATAGATGCTGAGTCATTCGGGTGAATTAGTCCGCGTGTGTCCACGGGAATATTTAATAGTAAATTGGCATTTCGGCCAACGGAAGCTATATAAATCTTCATTAATGAATCAGGACTTTTGACCTTATCATCTTGTTCAGGATGATAGTACCAGCCCGGACGAATGCTTACATCAACCTCAGGAGCTACCCAATATTTTCCATTTTCTTGTCCCTGCCGATAATCATCAAATTTAGGATAACCAGGATAAATTTCATGCCGATTAAAAGGTGACCAGGTCATATCATACGCATATCCACGTTCATTACCCACCCAACGAATATCTGGACCGTTATCTGAAAATTGAACTGCCTGTGGTTGATACTTGGTAACCATGGAGTGGAATAATGGCCAATCATATACTTGCTTCTTTCCATTCGGGCCTTCACCATTGGCACCATCATACCAAAATTCGAAAATGGGTCCATATTGTGTAAGTAATTCCTTCTGCATATTAGCATAAACCTGATTGTAGGAGTCTGTACCATAATCAGGATGGAATCGATCCCAAGGAGAAAGATATATACCAAGCTTTAAACCATAACGTTTACATGCTTCTGCTAATTCTCTGACAACATCTCCCTTGCCATTCTTCCAAGGAGATTTGACAACCGAGTGGCTTGTATATTTTGACGGATATAAAGAAAATCCATCATGATGCTTAGCTGTTAATATCAAGCCCTTCATACCAGCAGCTCGCGCAATTCGCGCCCATTGATTACAATCAAG
>CAMCXW010000066.1 GCA_945883625.1 Spirosoma fluviale | reverse complement strand
TACGAAAATACGGGAGATTTGGCAATTTTTAGCGAAATTTATCAAATACGTAAACCAACAAACATGATTAGCCCTATTGAAGCGATTGCCCTTTTAAAAAACATCACCATCCCATTCCGGACTGAAAAACTACCCTTAGCAAAAACATTAGGCATGAATCTGGCTGAAAAAATTGTGGCAGATCGTGATTTTCCACCCTTTGACCGGGCGATGATGGACGGAATAGCCGTCAAAGATATCACGGCACCTACTTGGAAAATCGAGGGCATTTTATTTGCAGGCGAGCCTGTTAAAGCGATCAAAAAAATGGATGGTTCCCTGCAAATTATGACGGGCGCAACTGCTCCTAAAGGCACGGAAGCCATCATTAAAATAGAAGATCTTAGCATCGAGAAAAAAATAGCCACCTACATTGGCAAAACTCCTTTAACGAAAGGACAATTTATTCATACGCAAGGTATGGATGCGCTAGAAGGATCCATTGTAGTCAAAAAACGAACTAAAATTGGACCGATTGAAATTGCCATCGCCGCTTCTGTAGGAAAGGCACACATCGAAGTAGAGTCAAAACCCCACGTACATATTTTCTCTACAGGAGATGAAATAGTAGGTCTCCATGAAACACCTGCCGCACACCAAATTCGCAGCTCGAACGTCATGATGATGAAGTCTGTTTTATTATCCAAAGGCTTCAAAGCAAATTCTAGCCATTTACCCGATTCGGTTGAAAAAATTAAGGCCAACCTGGAAAAAGCATTAGAATCTAATGATATCATTTTGCTATCAGGGGGTGTATCTGCAGGCAAAAAAGACTTTATTCCGGCCGCATTAACAGAGGTCGGCTTCGAAACAATCATTCATAAAATTGCCCAAAAACCAGGCAAACCAATGTTGGTGGCCACCCGTCCAGACGGTAAAGTAATCTTTGCATTTCCAGGCAATCCAATCTCTACATTGACTTGTTTTTGGGTTTATTTCCTGCCTTGGGTATCGGGCGATTTTCCGACCTACGCTGAAAAAGAAATCAAATTCTTACCAAAACCTTTGGCAGATTTAGATCATTGGATCCCTGTTGAAAATGGAGAAACATTGGCTCACAATGGTTCGGGAGATTTAATTGGTTGGTCAAAAGCACACGGATTAGTTTGGCAAAAAGCAGGTCAAAAAGACACCCAATTGCCCTATATTTCACTAAAATAATCGTGTATGGAACTGAAGCTTCATCAATTCGATTTACCGCTCAAGCATACATTTACCATCACGCATGAATCGCGTGATGTACAACCCACGCTCATCGTAGAGTTGAGTTGGCATGGCAAAAGCGGTTTCGGCGAAGCAACAGAAACACCCTATTACGGTGTCACCATGGAGAAAATGGTAGCGCAAGTGGAAAGTATCCGACACCTGTTACCGCATGATATCCTCCCGCATCCAAGCGATTTTTGGAAGATGTTATCCAAAACCTTATTGGACGACCACCCCTTTGCATTATGTGCTTTAGACGTTGCTTATTGGGATTTATGGGGCAAAACACATAATAAACCACTCTACGAAATATGGGGATTGGATATCTCAAAAAATCCCATCACAGACTACACGATTGGTATAGATAGCGTCGAAAAAATGATTGACAAAATGCGTGAAATGCCATTTCCTTTGTATAAAATTAAATTGGGCACCGATGATGATTTAGAGATAGTCGAAGCCTTGCGAAAAGAAACAGATGCTGTTTTTCGCGTAGATGCGAACACCGCTTGGACGCCTGAGCAAACCATTTATTTTGCGCCAGAGTTAGCGAAATTCGGTGTTGAATTTATTGAGCAACCGTTGAAAGCCGACAATTGGAAGGGAATGAAAAAGGTTTACAAGGAATCTGTTTTGCCCATCATTGCAGATGAGTCATGTATTTTGGAGGAAGATGTAGCCAAATGTGCCGGATTTTTCCATGGGGTAAATATCAAACTCATGAAATGCGGTGGGCTAACCCCAGCATTGCGTATGATCAAAGAAGCCAAAAGCCTCGGACTTAAGGTAATGGTAGGTTGCATGACTGAATCAACAATTGGTTGCTCCGCCATTGCGCATTTATTGCCCTTATTGGACTATGTTGACATGGACGGATGTTTGTTAGTTGACGATCAAATCTCTCGCGGCATCACCATTGATTTCGGAACTGTTAGCTACGCGAAAGCTGCCGGAACGGGGGCCGAATTAATTCGAAAGTAATGTCCTACCAAATCCACGATAATCACATCCCCGAGCGCCTCGTTTCTTTCGAGGGGAAAAAGTACCGTTGGCTTGGAGGCACAAACTACCTCAACATAGGCACTCATCCCCTATTTCAAGAAAAATTACAGGAGGGGATTCGAATTTTCAGTCAAAATTGGGGCAGCTCCCGACTTAATAATTACCGCATGGATGTGTGGCAAAATTTAGAAGATGTGTTAGCCAAACGCTTTCAGGTTGAGGCTGCAGCGTTGTGTAGCTCAGGGTTATTGGCCGGTCAAACAGCTATGCAATTTATTGCGCAAAAATACCCGGAGGCCAAGATATCTTTGGCTCCAAAGACGCATCCGGCTTTGTGGCGCCATCCTCACTTACCAGCTCCAGGAGAATTTTCAACTTGGGAAAAAGACGCACAAATACTGTGTATGGATGGCATAGGATCACCGTGGGTGGAAGAATTTCTGACGGGATTTGAACAACAGTTGTCTCCAAATCAAACATTGATCGTTGACGAATCGCATCGGTTAGGAATTGTTTCAACACAGATAGAATCGTCGGCAAATGTAATTCAAACAAGTTCATTATCGAAGGCTTTTGGCATTCCAGCAGGAATCATTTTAGGTAAAAAAGCAGCTATTGATTCAATTAAAATCAATCCATTCTGGGTCGGAGGTTCTCCCGCAAACCCGGCTTATGTTTATGCCTGTTTACATGCCCAAGAAGCGTATGATGAGCGAGTTATCTTATCGTCTGAACTAGCGAAAGCTTTTACTAATAATGCTTCACATGTACAATTTGTAAAGAATTATCCGGCATTCAGTTCAGAAGATCCAGCACTTTTTGATCATTTAAAATCCCTCGGGTTTTTATGTAATCAATTTGCTTATCCTAACCCGGATGCATCGCCACTATGTAGAGCTATATTGCCTTCATGTTTGAATTTACAGGATATTGAAGACTTAACCCATGCCCTCAGCACCTATGAAAACGCTTAAAGGACTTCTTTTAATAATACTACTTTCAAATACTTGTATCCAGGCACAAGACCGGGTTATTGAACAGTTATTGAAGGCAAATCCAAGCTATTTCAAACAGTTGACAGATAATCCTTCTAAATACCGGTTACAGATTTTATACACACAAATTGACCGAGATGCCTCCAATCAAGCAACATTTACGACGCATGCGTATCGGGTAGACGCCAATGAATATTTTTACCCGGCGAGTACGGTAAAATTGGCCGCGAGTGTATTGGCTTTGGAAAAAATCAATCAACTGAAGATTGATAAAAATACGACCTTTCAAACTTTGAAAAATCGGCCTACACAGTTAGAAGTTTTACGCGACACGAGTGCGGCGAATGGGTTGCCGAGCATTGCGCATTATATCAAAAAGATATTATTGGTTTCCGATAACGAAGCATACAATCGATTGTATGAATTTTTGGGACAAAAGAATTTCAATAAAAAAATGGCTGATAAAGGCTTTGAGGGCGTTCGCTTCACACATCGTTTACAGACATCTATTCCCTTACTTGAAAATCAATACACGAATCCGGTGCAATTTGTGAATGAAAAAGGCGAAGTTATTTGGCGACAAAAAGAACAATTTAACAAGAAGCAAATTCAATCTCCGAATCCACTTCAAACGATTTTAGGGAAGGGCGTTATGAATGACTCTGGCCGTATCAGCATGAATCCGGTCGCGTTTGGATTCAAAAATGCCTATCCTTTGCAGGCCCAACATGATTTCTTGAAACGATTGATGTTTCCTTCGGCTTACGATGCAAAAGAACGATTCAATTTAACGGAAGAAGATTATCGCTTCCTCTATCGATATATGTCGGCATACCCCACAGAGTCCAAAAAGCCATCATATTCAGCCGACAGCACCATCGGACCGGCCTATTGCAAGTTTATTTTATATGGTGGGGATAAAAATGCGCAGCTTAATTCGGATGTGCGTATTTTCAATAAAGTGGGTGATGCTTATGGATTCTTATTGGACAATGCCTACTTCGTTGATTTCAAGAATAAGGTTGAATTCATGGTCACTGCCACGATCTATTGCAATGAAGATGAAATATTCAACGATGACAAATACGAATATGATTCGGTCGGATTTCCGTTCTTTAAACACCTGGGAGAGGTGATTTACCAACATGAGTTAAGTAGGCCTAAAGCAAATCTCCCGAATCTAGACCAGCTAAAATTTACGTATTCAGATTAAATCAAGTTTGCTGATTAGCCTTTTTATACGAATAAGCTAACACGAGGACGCCAAAAAGCACGGATGGAATGGAAAGAATTTGGCCCATATTTAACGTCAAATTATTTTCAAATGAGCTTTGATTTTCTTTCAGGAACTCGTAAAAAAACCGAAGCGTAAAGAGTACAATCATGAAATAACCTGTCATCAGACCCTCTTGTGTTGCTTGTTTCTTTTTCGACCAAAACCACATCAAAACGAAAAAAATCACCAGGCACGAAAGCGCCTCATAGAGTTGGGATGGATGGCGCGCCAAAACGAGATTGGGGTCGCCGAAGGGATTAAACTCAGTATCTTTTAAAAATTTAAATCCCCAAGGAAGTTCGGTGGGCTTACCAATAATCTCCGAATTCATCAGATTTCCCATCCGAATACAGAATCCAGCGAAAGCGACGGCTGGCACCATGCGATCTGTGATGTATAAGTAAGACATCCCTTTATGCTTGCGAGCATATAGATAAAAGGCGGTAAATAAACCAATTCCTGCGCCGTGCGATGCTAAACCTGAAAATGGGGGCGTGATCATTTGCAAAAAAAAGCGAACGGGATCAGCTTGTAGCAATTGAAATTCATAGAAAAAATAGTGCCCTGCGCGAGCGCCTATGATAGTGGCAACCATCGTGTACATCAGCAATTGATCTGCTTGTTCAGTGGATTTCCCCTCCTGCCTAAACATGTAGCTAACAATTTGAAATCCGGCTAAAAAGGCGGATGCAAAAAACAATCCATACCAGCGTACGGGAAAACCAAATAAATCAATTATGGTAGGATCGGGACTCCAAGAAATAGATGCAAACAACATGAACGTTTGGTTTAGACGCTCAAAATTAACGGAAAATTTAGGATTTAGCGCGCTACTTTTTTAACGACTACCTGAATTGTCTTTTTTATAACTTTGGCTGGATATAAGCGAGTAGGCAAACCTAGAGCCATCACTGACTCCGATGATATTAATAAAACGATAATTAGAAGTACTAATTTGACTTTCATTGATTTATAAATTTTCGGTTCGCAAAACTAATAAAGTTTATAGTACTTTGCAATACAAGGTACTGGATGATTTAAAATATTTTTAAAACGGTAAACTAGATGCGCATAGTTGCCGATTGGTTGCATGCTTGTTCCTTGCGAAAAATCTTGCGGATGTGCGGCTTTTACACTTAATTTGAAGCTTATGCAAGAAATTGAGCCATCCTACCAGTGGGAATCCCTGTACAATGCGGCAAATGATAAAAAATCGCCATTTTATGGGCGTTCCTATTCACAAACGGAATATGAACACGCTATTTATGGTTATTACATCCATCCGCTCTGGGATGAAATATATTCTGAAACACTTTTTTGTAAAATTTTGTATACGGACTACGACAAACAATTCAGCATCATCGAGTTATTTGGGGAATGGAACGATACGTTACATAATGACATTATGTCGTTCAAACGTCAGGTCATTGATCATTTGCTTTCAGCTGGTATCAAACATTTTATTTTACTTGGCGAAAATGTATTCAACTTTCATGGAAGTTTTGAAGACGATTATTATGCCGAATGGTTTGAAGAAGTAGCGGATGGGTGGATTGCAGCGTTACAATTTGCCCCATTTGTGGAGGCGGAATGGACAAAATACCACGTGGATTATTACATTAATTTTGGTGGAAATTTAAATGTACCCCAATGGCGAACACTTAAGCCAGAAGTGCTGTTTGCAGGGATTCAGCATATTTTGGCACGCCGATTAAACTAAAAAAAGTGTATCAGGATAATTTATCGAATATCATGCCCTAACTTTAGCGTTCAAGCAATAAAAAAAACCTATGAAAAAATTAATCTTATTACTTATGCTCGCTGTTTCCTTTGGCTCAGTAGCCAAAAAACCAGATTCACGTTACTATGAAATGCGCATTTATTATTGCCATCCAGGACGTTTAGACGCTTTGGTGCAACGTTTTACGAATCATACCACTAAAATTTTCGAAAAACACGGTATGACCAATGTGGGTTATTGGATTCCAAATAACAATTCGGAAAACACTTTGTATTACATCTTATCATACCCTAGTCAAGCAGAGCGCGATTCATCTTGGAAAAAGTTTGGACGTGATCCAGAATGGAAAGAAGTTGCTAAAAAATCGGAAGAAAGCGGCAAGATAGTTGCCAAAGTGACTAGTATTTTCATGCAAGCGACTGATTTTAGCCCACAAATTAAACCGTCGAAAGCTGCGGAAGATCGGACATTTGAAATGCGCACGTATACGGCCATGCCGGATAAATTACCCAACGTGTTAGCTCGTTTCAGAAATCATACGCTTAAATTATTCAAAAAACATGGCATGGATAACATTGCTTACTTTACGACCATTCCAAAAGATGGATCGCCAAGCAAGTTGTTGTATTTCATTGCCCACAAAAGCGAGGCTGCCGGGAAAGCGAGTTTTGATGCATTCCGTTTAGACGCCAAATGGTTAGCTGTTAAAGAAGCCTCTGAGAAGGACGGTAAAATTGTGGACAAGGTAGAAACTATGTACTTGAGCCCGACGAGTTTCTCAACTATACGATAAAATCCTATCTTTGCGCGTGGA
>CAMCXW010000065.1 GCA_945883625.1 Spirosoma fluviale | reverse complement strand
GCACACACCGCTTACGAATTCCTACCAGAAAATGAAATCATCCCATTCATGGAGGCCATCTTGCGCGTTTTCGATCGCCATGGCGAACGTAATTCCCGCCACAAGGCCCGCATGAAGTTCTTGATTCAGAAAATTGGCTTTGAGGAATTCATGAATTTGGTGAATGCAGAAACCAAAGCCTTGAAAAATCACAGCTTTGCAATTGCAGATGCGTCCGCTTGGGAGGTTTCAGAACCAAGCTTACAAGCAGACATCGCGGCACCCGAAACAGCTGAATACCAAACGTGGATCGACACAAATACTTTTGAACAAAAGCAAAAAGGATTCCACGCGGTATACGTGCGGATATTGAATGGCAATATTTCCAGCGATACGTCGCGTTCATTAATCGAGGCGCTAACAGGCTACATCGGGGATGATGTTCGAATCACGATCAACCAAGGATTGATGTTGAAGTTTGTGCCTACGGCGAATCTACCTTACGTATTCCAAGTATTGAATGCGCATGGTTTAGCAGCACCGGGCGCGAATTCGATTGCCAACATAACCGCATGCCCGGGAACGGACACGTGTAATTTGGCGATTTCAGATTCAACGAACATCACCTCAAAATTAGAGGAAGTGATCAACGACGAATTCCCATCCTTGATTCACGACAGCGCGATGAAAATCAAGATTTCGGGTTGTATGAATGCCTGTGGCCAACATAGCATGGCGTCCATCGGATTTCACGGATCGTCGTTGAAAGCGGCGGACAAACGCGTTTTGCCTGCCTTGCAGGTGTTAATCGGCGGAGCAACCTTAGGAAATGGTGACGGCCGCATCGCGGATAAAGTAATCAAAGTTCCTTCCAAAAGAGGTCCTCAAGTCCTACGTGTTCTATTGAATAACTTTGAAGAAAATGCTACTAGTGACGAATATTTCCACGAATATTACGATCGTCAAGGCGAGAAATACTTCTATAATTTATTGAAACCAATAGCGGATTTGACAACATTGGTTGACTCCGACTTTGTTGATTGGGGTGCAACGGACAACTTCGCAACGGAAATCGGCGTAGGTGAATGTGCCGGAGTGATGATCGATTTGGTAGCAACCTTGTTGTTCGAATCGGAAGAAAAATACGAATGGACAGAGGCGGCTTTGGAAGACAAGCGCTGGGCGGATGCCATCTACCATGCCTACTCGGTCTTCATTTCAGCGTCAAAAGCGTTGTTGTTAGATAAGTCGGTGACGGTTGCGAATCAAAGTGCGGTCATCAATAAGTTTGAGGAGCATTTTGTGGCAACAGGTGAATTTGCAATAGAGGCTGGGACCTTCCCGGAATTGGTTTTGCAGATCAACCAAAACGAACCATCAGAGGCTTTTGCAATTCAGTATGCCGCGCAAGCACAGACCTTTTTATCAGCAGCCACATCATTCCGCCAAGCCATCGCATGAAAAATTTAAGTCACTTCAGAAAATTAGAACCACAACCCCGCTTAACAGTGGTGGGTGCAGGGCCTGGTGATCCGGAATTGATCACGTTGAAAGCGATCAAGTCGATTGCATCTGCGCAGGCAGTATTATATGATACGTTGGTGGATGTCAGTTTATTGGAGCATTGTTCACCTGTTTGCGAAAAAATATTCGTTGGCAAAAAGCCAGGCGAGAGCCATTCGCAAGCAGGAATCAACGAACTAATCGTTGAAAAAGCCTATGCGTTGGGACACGTCGTTCGCTTGAAAGGTGGTGATCCATTTGTTTTCGGACGAGGTCAGGAAGAGATTGAATTCGCGAAATCTTATGGACTTATTACCGGATATATTCCCGGTATCAGTTCTTCTTATGCAGCGGCAGGCGCGGCCGATATTCCCTTGACGGTACGTGGAGTGAATGAAAGTTTTTGGGTAATGACCGGTACCAAATCGGACGGTTCATTGACCGAAGATTTAAAACTTGGTTTACAATCCACAGCAACCTTGGTGATTTTGATGGGGATGAATAAATTGGGGAAAATTGCGTCCTTATGCCAAACCTTCGGCAAAGGTGACATCTCAGCCGCCATCATTCAAAACGGAACTTTAGCGAATCAGCGCGTTGGAATTTCTACCGCAGCAGAGCTTGAAAATTTGGCTAAAAAAGAAGACCTTCGTAACCCTGCAATTATCGTAATCGGCGAAGTAGTTCGCCACGCGAAGCCTGAATTGTGGGAGAAAATTTTAAAAAATTCACTGAATCGCTAAGCTTTGGCAAACCTTAAAGGTTTGCCAAAGCTAAACGAGGAAATCAACCTTTTCGTATGTCACAAAGAATTAACATATCCTCTGGATCCCCATTTGAAGACGTTTTCGGCTATTGCCGTGCCGTAAAAACAGGAAACTTAGTAGAAATATCAGGTACTGTTGCCCTCATTGATGGCGAAAAAGTAACCGCAGATGATTTATATGCGCAAACCTACAACATCATCGAGCGCATAGCAGTCGTATTGGAAGAAGCAGGATCGTCGATTAAAGATGTGGTTCGTACCCGAATTTTCACCACCGACATCTCTCAAAATTTAGAAATCGCCCGCGCCCATGCACACTTTTTTGGTGAGGTAAAACCCACAACAGGTATCTACGAAATCTCAGCTTTGATTGCCCCACAGTATAAAGTGGAGATCGAATTCACGGCATGGGTGGGATAGTTTCCTTTGGCAAAGCTCCTGGCTTTGCCAAAGTTATAAGTATGCTAGCGCAAGAAAATCAATAAATACCATGCATGGGCCAAATAGGGCAATGCTGAAAGCTTTGCCAAAGAAAAAGCCAACGTCTAGCGTCTAACGTCCAGTGTCTAAGCCTGCCGCTTCCCTCTTCAACAACTCCGCCTCGATCGGCACCACACCTAATAACTCACACACTAAGCCTCCGCCCAAATTCGCAAGTTCCGCGATTTGTGCTGGCGTTGCACCGGCCGCTAATGCGCACGCCGCAATCGAGATCACGGTATCGCCGGCACCCGACACATCCGCGATTTGACGAATATGCGCTGGGATAGCGACTTGCTCCGACGCGTAATCCATATACACCCCGCGCTCAGAAAGCGTCACAAATACACCTCCAAAATTTTGAGATTCTTTGAATTTCTTAACCGTTGCAGGTAAGGCCATTGAACTTAAATCTGAAGACTCCAAGCCCAAACCATCCCGCAATTCATGTAAATTCGGCTTAAACAATGTCGCTCCCCCGTAGGCAAAAAAGTTCTTCTTCTTCGGATCCACGACCGTAGGGATACCCGCCGCCTTCGCCAATCCAATCACCTCCTGAATCAATCCCTCACTCAAAACACCCTTATCGTAATCTTCAAAAATAATCACGTCAACTTGTGAAATGGACGCTTTGATGGCGGCCAATAAAGCTGCAGAAGACGCCTGCAAAATCTGCGCCTCAGTCTCCGAATCCACCCGAATGAGTTGTTGGGACCCCGCGATTACACGCTCCTTCACGGTCGTAGGCCGACCGGCCTCCTGGATGATTCCGTCTACCGACAAACCTGCATCTACTAAAATTTGCAACAACGAAGAACCGGTCGCATCATCCCCGATCACAGAAAAAACCAAAGGTTTGGCTCCCAAACTCGCCACATTCAACACTACATTTCCCGCACCACCCAAACGCGATTCCCGCTTCACCACATTCACCACTTGCACCGGTGCCTCAGGCGAAATCCGACTCACTTTTCCCCACGTATAGGCATCGACCATCAGATCCCCGATCACCATCACTCGAAGCTTCGAAAAGCCCTCAATAACTTTAGCTAAAGCGCTCATAAATTAACCTCCTATCGTCGTCATCGATTCATTAATAACGCTCTTTCTATTTTTTTCAGCCTCAAAACCATCAAGAGGCCGCTTTTGATACAATCCCACGAGTACATCACGTAGCTCCTCATCCGAAATTCCAGCGCGAAGATACGCCTTCAAATCAAAAACGCCATCATCATATAAACAGGTTTTTACTTGCCCTTTGGCAGTCAATCGCACGCGATTGCAACTTCCACAAAAAGTTCGCGAAAACGCAGCAATAATGCCCACATCCCCCGCATGACCAGGAATTTCATACCTATTTGCCGTCTCTCCACCACGCATTAATACAGGTTTCATATCCGCATAAACCGTTTTCAACTCCGCCAAAATTCGGCCATGATTCCAAAATAAAGTACCCTCCACCAATCCCGAACCATTAAATGGCATCTCCTCAATATACCGAACCGAAATCGGCAAGTTTTTAGTCAACGCAGCCAATGCCAATATATCTTGCTCATTCTGCCCCTTCATCACCACCGCATTGATTTTTACCTCAAAACCAGCCTCCACTAAACGCAGTAAATTTTGATATACAACCTCATAATCATCCCGACGGGTTATCTGCTTAAAACGATCCCGATCCAAGGCATCCAAACTCAAATTCACGGAGCGAATGCCCAAGGCCTTCAATTGGTCTAAATAATCCCCAATCAACACGCCATTGCTCGTCAAACAAATTTCCAAGCCAGGCAGCGCCGAAATCTCCGTCAGAAAATCCATCAATCCATTGCGCACAAATGGCTCACCGCCCGTAATCCGGACTTTCTCGATTCCCATGCCATGCATCACCCGAACCACACGCACCATCTCCGGCCAAGTCAACAATTCCCGCTCCGGCATGTACACAATCCCCTCCGCAGGCATGCAATACAAACAACGTAAATTACATCGATCGGTCACCGCAAGACGTAAATACGTCATCGGCCGACCGTGATTATCCAAGAGTTGATTATATTTACCCATTCGACGCGCAAATTACGAAAAATATGGCCACCTATACCCTGCTTCTATTCGGCATTTGCCGAGATCTTCTAAAAAAAGATCAAATAACAATCGAAACTCAGGGGCCAATCGAAGCTTATGCACTTTTGGAAATCACCAAAAACACCTATCCAGCCTTACGAACTTTACCCTCACTTCGCCTCGCGGCCGACCACCATTTTCCGAAATCGGATTTTATCGTCGAAGAACACATGGAAATTGCCTTAATTCCACCCGTTAGTGGCGGATAATTGCCCATGATTCCCTACGAAATCAGTAGATTATTTTATCTTTGCAGATTCGAATAATGTAACGCATGCCCGTAACAAGTATTTTTCTGGCACTCCTCGCAATACCTTGGCTTTCCGCCCTGGCAATCGCGCTGATTCCAAAAAATATCCAGGCCAACACATCCATCATTTTAGCCGGAATCTTTACCTACCTCGCCTTTAAAATAGGCCATATTCCTGAGCAAATCATCGCCTATCCCTGGTTTACACTCGGCGGAAAATCCATCGAAGCAAGTTTTTGGATCAATGCCCACGCCCAATTAGTACTTCTACTCGTCAGCATTGTCGCGATTTTCGTACAGATTTTTTCCAAATCCTACCTAGCCAAAGACCCTAATATCGGTCGGTACTACAGCTATTTACACCTGTTCATTGGCTCCATGACGCTATTAATTTTAACCGATCAAGTCTATCTGTTCTACGGTAGCTGGGAACTCGTGGGCGCTTGCTCGTATTTATTAATTAGCTTTTGGCATGAAAAACCAACAGCCATCAAAGCCGCCAAAAAAGCATTTTTGCTCAACCGAATCGGGGATATTGCACTCCTTTTCGGGCTCATAGCCCTCAGCAATTATTTCGGAACTACGAGCTTTTCCAATATGCATGGAACGGCCCCAGCGTTTATCGGCATCGCAATCATCATCGGCGGAATTGGTAAATCCGCGCAATTTCCACTCATGTCTTGGCTGCCCGATTCGATGGAAGGACCTACGCCGGCATCGGCTTTAATTCACGCAGCGACCATGGTAGCCGCAGGCGTATTTGTGGGGATTCGGATTTTCCCATTCGTAGGCGAAGAAACCCATCTTTTCATGGGAGCTATCGGAGCAATTTCCCTCGTTGCTGGTGCCTTTTTCGCCCTATTCCAAAACGACATTAAAAAGGCCCTCGCTTATTCAACCATCTCGCAACTCGGCCTCATGTGGCTCGGGATGGGTTCTGGCGCTTCCCTTTTTCATCTATATGTGCACGGCATATTCAAAGCGGGACTTTTTCTGACGGCCGGCTCTATCATTCATTACCTGCATAACCAAAAAGCCACGCATCACCTTGACGCACAAAGCCTCACACACATGGGAGGACTACGCAAACAAATGCCTATTAGCTTTGTCGCCTACGTGATTTTCGGTGCAGGCCTCATGGGTATTCCTTTAACAACTGGTTTTTACAGTAAAGAAAATATCGCCGGTTTCTTATGGGTGTCGGCTCAAAACAGTGCATTTTCGAGTTATTACTATGTTTTACTAGGTGCTTTGGCGCTAGGGATGGCGCTGACGGCAACGTATATATGCCGACAAACCTACTTGATCTTTTTAGGCCAAAATAGGGGCGGACACAAATTAGAAAAGTCGGAAACACATTGGTTTCAAGTTATACCAATCTGTTTACTGATTTTCTTTAGCTTATTTTTCTGGATTTCAAATAATCCGATAGATGTAGAGAACTCGCTTTTCATAACCTACTTCCGTGTGGGAAGTTATCCCATTCCTTCTTTTTGGTTGGCAATTACAGCAAGCACTTGGGTACTTGGGATCTTAGCCACAGCATTGACTCGCCACTGGATTCCTTCGAAAAATTATCAGTTTGCTGGATTTATTTGGCCTAATACATATCAATTTGCGCTATGGATAGGCCTTAAAACACATGTTTTTGACGTCCGAGTACTTGACAGAATCGTAGTCAAATTAACAAAATTGCAAGTTATCATCGCACACCTTTCCGCCTGGATTGACCGTCACATCGTCGATGGGATCGTGGATGGAATTGCATCATTTAGTCAAGCCTTGGGTGCGCGCGTACGCACTTGGCAATCTGCTCAAGTTCAAAAATATTGGATTTGTGTTATTATCACATTGATTTTCATCCTACTTTACCTACTGTATTAATGGGAAATATATCATTACTTATTGTTCTACCCGTAGTTGCCGCACTCATCGCGGGTTTCGGAAAATTAGGTGCGACCTACACCCGCCTACTTGCTTTAGGAGTT
>CAMCXW010000064.1 GCA_945883625.1 Spirosoma fluviale | reverse complement strand
CGGAGCCATTGACGCATGCGGCGATGACCCAGGAGATTGCTGGGGCGTTGCACCGACCGGTTTGGTGGCCGCATGTTCCGGCATTCATGTTACAACTGATATTAGGTGAAATGGCTTGTTTAGTGACGGGTGGAAATTTTGTTTCGTCTAAAAAAATACAAAACGAGCTTGGTTTTACGTTTACATACAAGCGCTTCTCGGAAGCGATTAAACAATTAGTGCATGTCTAAGAAGATTTTAGTGTATTGTGGGTCGTCTAAGGGGCATAATGCGATTTATGAACAGGAAGCAAAGCGCCTCGTACATGCGTTGAAACGCTATGATTGCGAGTTGATTTTTGGTGCAGGGAGTGTTGGCATTATGGGGGTTCTGGCCGATGAATATTTAAAAATTGGCGGTCATTGTGTTGGGGTGATTCCCTCGTTTATGGAACCGTGGGAAGTCAAGCATACCGGGATTCAAGAGTGTTTTGTCACGGAATCTATGCATGCGCGCAAGCAATTTATGGCGAATCGCGCGGATGGGGTAATCGCATTGCCAGGTGGATTTGGGACGTTGGACGAACTCTTTGAGATGTTGACCTGGAAGCAATTAGACTTACACCAAATGCCAATTTCCATCCTGAATACCAATGGCTATTACGATCATTTATTGGCTCAAATGCAGCACATGGTGGATGAAGGATTTTTAAAAGTGCCTAATTTAGAAGCTTTGCAGGTGGAGCAAGATCCAGATGTGTTGATCGACTGGATGATGGCTTATGAGCCAGAAAAAATGGAAAAGAAATGGATTTATCGCGGATAATTTGTGTGATTTTAGTGAGTGCGAGCACGATTTTCGCGCAGCAAAAACCGGAGAATTTGGGTTCTGCGATTAATAGTGACTACGCGGAATTGAATCCGGTGATGGCGCCAGATGGGAATACCTTGTTTTTTGGCAGGAAGAATCATCCGGCTAATAAGTACGGAACCCAAGGTTCGGAGACGGTGGCGGGTTCGCAGGATATTTGGTATAGCGAACGCGTAGGGGAAGCATGGTCCACGGCGCGACGCATGCCTGATGTGCTGAATCGCGATCAATACAATACCATTTTATCTATTTCGCCTGATGGCCAAACCATCTTGTTGAAAGGTTCGTATGTCAATGGAACCTATGAAACGCGTGGATTTTCTTTAGCGAAGAAACAGATTAGCGGTTGGTCCATTCCCGAGAAAATCAATATTCCCAATTACGAGCGGATGAGTAAAGGACTCAATGAGTACGCCTATTTGTCGATGGACGGGAAGACGCTTTTGCTCGCTTTTTCGGAGAAGAAGAAAAGTGACCGCGACGATATTTATGTGAGTTTTTTACAAGCGACTGGATGGACCAAACCCGAAAAACTATCGGATGCCATTAACTCGGAATACTCCGAAACAACACCTTTTTTAGCGGCGGATGGGATGACGATGTATTTTTCTTCGGACCGACCGGGCGGACAGGGTAGTCATGATATCTACATGGCGAAGCGCTTGGGCCAGGGCTGGACATCGTGGAGAAAGCCGGTGAATATCGGACCGCCGGTGAATACGCCAGCGTACGATGCTTACTATACGTTATCTGCCAAAGGTGATTTTGCTTATTTTTTATCATCTACTGAAACGGGAAAGAAGGATATTTTTCGGATTGCGGTGGAGCCGGAGCCGGTCGTTGCTGCGGTGGCGAAAGAGGAGCCGATTATCCAACAAGATGTGAAGTCGAGTCCGCGCATAGCTTCATCGGAGACTTCTTCTGCTGTAGTCTTACTTTCGGGTAAAATTTTGAATGCGACGGGGACGGTGCCTGGCGGAGCATCTGTCGCCTATGAGGACTTAAAAACGGGTAAGATTATTGGCCAAGCCACGCCGGATCCATCTACGGGGCAGTATAAATTGGTCTTGCCTTACGGGATCAATTATGGCATTACGGCGAAGGCAGAGGGATTTTTGCCGAGTTCCTTGCACTTGGATTTAAGCCAAATGCGGGGACGTTATTTGGAGTTAGATGACCGTGATTTGACAATGGTTCCGATTGCTAAAGGGTCAACTATGACGGTTAATAACTTGTTTTTCGAGTTGAATAAGGCGACGTTGACGCCAGAATCTGACCCAGAGTTGAAGCGGATGGTGCAGGTAATGCAAGATAATCCGAGCCTTCGCATTGAGATTAGTGGGCACACGGATAATACGGGTACGGATTTAATTAACGACCGTTTATCGCAAGCACGTGCTGATGCAGTTCAAGCATATTTATTGGCCGCCGGCGTCGCACAAACGCGTATTCAATCAAAGGGATATGGGTCGAAGAAGCCTAAGGTTTCTAATGAAACGGAAGAGGGTCGGAGTCAAAATCGCCGGGTGGAATTTGCGATCTTATAGCGATTGCATTTTTTCGCGGTACTCACCAGGTGAGCAACCTTCGATTTCCTGAAAGGCTGCATAGAAACGCGAGCGGGCGCTAAATCCAGATTCTAGGCCGATTCCTTCATAACTTAAGTAGTCATTTTCTGGATTTTCGAGAAGTTTTTTGGCATAAGCAATGCGGTACTCAGATCGCATTTTAGGGAAGCCTTGTTTGAATATAAATCGAAAACAATAGGAGATGTGATGCTGAGGGACGTCTAGTTTTTGGGCTAAATCAGTCAAAGAAAACTCCGGATTTAAATAGGGCTTTTCTTCAACAATATATGTTTTTATTTGTTCGCCCAGATCGATAAATCTTTCCTCTAGATCAGAATCGAGTGTGATTTCTAGCGCCTCATTTGATTTGGTATTGAAATGAGGAAGTCCGTATAAAATTTGGGGGAAGATGAGTAGGAATATGCATATTGTAAAAAGTGTAAACGTCATGACATAGGTTGCCCAGTTCAATCTTATTAATGCGTTAGTGGGTTGATCGAAGAAGAAGCCAACGGTAAAATAAAGGTAGCAGGTAGTTGAAAAAAGAGTGATGAATAGAAAGGCAAATAGCCAGCGGAATGTAATGCGGTATTGAGGAGAAGATTCCGGCTGAGTTTGGCGCTGCTTAAAATGGTATAAGCTGTAAAGTGAATAAGTGGAATATCCCAAAAGCAGTAGCTGTCTCATCATAAAATTCACTTGTATCGGAACAATTTGGTCGATTTGATACGTTGGCAATGTGCTAAAATCTGCAATAATGTTTTTAGCAAGCACTAATTTGTCCGAAAACGGCGAAAGAATATGAGGCAAGAGGCCGACAAAATTCAAGCCAAACGGGATAAAATGCAGGGCATCTTTTGGGCGTAACTGAGCGGTATCTTGGATCGTCCCCCGTACATAAAAATAAATTAAAGGGCCAGCCGCAAGGTTTAAATAGGCAAAGTTTCCGTAAAAAATGGCGAACCAAAATGGATCTTTTGCAATTGAAGTGAAATAATGGGTTACCGCATACCAGGCAACTAAGAAAAGGAAACCGCCTAAGTAAATAGCCGTTTTGTTTTCATTCCAATTGTAAATCAGGAGAATGATGGAAAGGAACAATACGGTTATTGCAAAATATAAAAGCATAAATCTTTAGAACAAAACCTCTTACTTTATCAATTCTAATAAAAATGATTGGAAATTCAAATCAAACGTTCACAGAATCAATGAAATTAACAAGCCAGCGGAATGGCATGCTGGCGTATTTACGTACGCGCAGAAAGCGTTTTCGCGGAGCTAGGACTTCTGGTTTGATGTAAAAGCACGGGAATTGTTTGTACGCATGATGCCCATTTTTTATCAGGGCTTGTGCATAAAAATCGAATAAGGAGGCCACATCGCCTTTTTCTTGGAAGGTATAGCGGTTCTGGTATTTCGAAATTTCACTCGGTTTTTCAGGGGAGTATCCAGAGAAATGGAAAAAGATTAGCGGTGTATTTCCGTTAATTTCGTAAGGTTCTTGGTCGTTTGTAATCGTACGTTCATGTAAATTCCAATAGGCCATATTCAGGCCAAGGTGTCTGCTTACATACACATCATCGTAAAATACGGGCGCAAAATTGGCCCAGATTTGGTCCACGAACATGCCATTCGCTAGGTCAATGTAACAATGGTCACGCAGTCGATCTTTCCACCACGTCAAAAATTTTGCTGTATTTTCGGTACGGCGCGTTCCTAAATAACCTAGGTTAAAAATTCCTGTATTCAAGTGGTCGCGTTCTTGCGGTCTATTTTCGTCCGGATATGGACTTGTGATGTGTGGCGTTAGGAATAAACTAGTTGTCTTAAGGGCGTCCTCGATGATGGTCAAAGGTTGATAGACAATGATGTCTGGATCAAAATAATGCACTATTTCCGCGTCCGAGTACGTCGTGTAGACATATTCGAGGAAGAATGGCTTGACCGCAGTATTCAGTTCGGTGATGTTGTATTTGGCACACATCTGGTCCAAATCTTCAATCCCGATGGTATGTAGTTCGATTAATGGGTAGGCAGGTAACTGGCTTTTTTCGATGGCCGACTGGTCTAATCGGTCCACGAGCCCGATCAAAAACTGATAATCTGGATTGTGCTTGAGGAGGGAATCACCAAGTGTTTTCGCCTGCGCGAGGTAGTTAATGGAACAAATGGTGATGACTATTTTTTGCATGCGTCAGATTATCAGTTGCAAAAATACGAAATGTAAGTTGGAAATCGTTAGGGCTTTGGCGCTGCGACTACGCTGCCGGGGTTGAAGACCCCGGCAGCGTTTCCCCGCGCGCAGGCTGGCAGTCGCCAAGCCTTATTTTTTCAAACTACCGTAAATGATATTTTCGATTTTCGGAGTTATTTCGCTATGCGAATTTGGACTTTGCTGCGTCATGATGAGTACAATCATTTTCTCCTTTGGATCTGCCCAGTAGGTCGTTCCGTAGTATCCGCCCCAACTAAACGATCCCTCGGAGCGCATGCCCAAGAAAGACGATCTTTTAGATGTTAGTGAAAATCCAAGGCTAAATAAATCTTTTTCGGTATTCGTGATTTCATATTGCGGGCTGAGCATAACTTCAACCGTTCTGCGTCCTAACAATTGCTTTCCATTGTAAACACCACCATTCAGCAACATTTGTAGAAAAATCGCATAATCAAACGCCGTTGACGAAAGCCCCGCACCACCTGAAAAATATTCTTTTGGGAAAAGCGGATAATTTGGATCCAGGTTGCGGAACGTTGGCGCCCACGGAATGATTTGCTTAGTGGCATCTTCCGTATACACCTTAGGCATACGCGCAGCTTTTTCTAAGGGAACTGTAAAATACGTATCCTTCATACCGAGCGGCTCGAAGATTTGGGTATTGAAATATTCTTCCAATGTCTTCCCAGAGATGACTTCAATTAGGCAACCCAATAAATCTGAATTTAGTCCATAGGTGAATTTTTCACCCGGCTGGTGCACAAGCGGCAATCTCCCCAAGGCCTTCATTTTGTCTAGCAATTGTGAGTTAATATTTCCTAAACCAGAAGGAATGCCGGCTTTCGCGTAAATGGCTTTCATTTTGTCGGATCCAATGGCGGGATAATCGATGCCGGAGCGGTGCGTCAATAAATCGCGAATCGTGATTTTACGTTTGGCGGGTTCGGTCGTGTAGCTGGAATCCGCGGAATTGAAATCTTTTAAGACGGTTTGATTTTCGAATTCGGGGATAAAATCAGAAACGGGCTGATCTAAACGCAAAAGTCCTTGTTCGAATAATTGCATGATGCCAAAGCTCGTGATGGCCTTCGTTTGGCTCATAATGCGGTAAATGGCATCCGCAGGCATCGGTTTTTTATTTGCTACATCTGAATAGCCATGTCCCTTGTAGTAAACCACTGCATTGTCCTTGACGATGAGTGTTCCGGCGCCGGCTAACCACCCTTTGGCTACATATTCGTTCATGGTTGAATCGATTAAGGCCAAACGTTTATCATCCATTTGCGGATGAGATTTCTGAATCGGAGAGAGGATTTGGGCTGATGCACTGGCAATGCTCAGGAGGAAAAATAAAAGAGTTCTCATTTGGTTTGTTAATTATACCGCAAACTAACAATTGTGATGGGGACTTGCAAGAAAAAAATCGGACACTAGACTTTAGACGTTGGACTTTAGACGTTTGATGGTTTGGTTTTTCGCGCTGATTCATTAAACTTCTGGTCTCGGCATTTTGCCAGTGTCCAGAGTCTAGCGTCTAAAGTCCAACGTCTGACGTCTTAAATACAAAAAACCTACTCAGTTTCCTAAGTAGGTTTTCGTCGATTAATGTACCTGGGATGGGAATCGAACCCACACGAGCGTTTCTGCTCACAGGATTTTAAGTCCTGCGTGTCTACCAGTTCCACCACCCAGGCAGCCCTGTAAAACTTAAAAGCACCCAGAGGTGCCTTCTCGTTTTGAGCGAAAGACGGGGTTCGAACCCGCGACCTCGACCTTGGCAAGGTCGCGCTCTACCAGCTGAGCTACTTTCGCGTTTTGTGGGTACAAAAGTAGAACCTTAAAGTTATTTATGCAAGGGAGAAGCGAAAAAATCCTCAAAAAATCTTTAGTTTTGTCTTTTAAAACCAACAAATGAGCATCAACAAACTTGACCAAATCGACCATAAATTATTGGAGATTTTACAGCAAAATGCGAAAATTACGAACGCCCAATTATCCAAGGAAGTAGGCCTTTCACCGGCACCTACCCTGGAGCGGGTTAAGAAATTGGAGTCGCTTGGAATCATTCAAAGTTATCATGCTCAAGTAGATAGAGATAAAGTTGGCCTAGGCGTAAGCACCTTCGTAACAGTAACCCTCACAGGACATAAAAAGCAAGTGACGGAGTCATTTGTCCAACAAATCAACCTGATTCCGGAAGTGATTGAATGTCACCACGTGACCGGTTCTGGAGATTTTATGTTGAAGATTATTTCAAAGGATATATCGACGTACCAAAAATTAATGTTGGAGAAAATCAACGAAATCGAGGAGGTTGCGGCAACATCCACGATGGTCATTTTGTCTAGCTTTAAAGAAAGTAAGGTATTGCCTATTCCGTGATTATAGGCGCTGGCTGAATTGCGGAACCATGCGGTTTTTCCACGCCGTAAACGTGCCTGCCTGAATCTCCTTGCGGGCTTCACCCACCATCCAAAGGTAGAATCTGAGGTTGCAAACACTCGCAATCATGGATCCAAGCATCTCCTCGCAGCGAATTAAATGCCGCAAGTAGGCTTTCGTATACTGCCCATGTAGTCCATCAGCAAATTGCGGATCAATCACCGAAAAGTCATTTTTCCACTTTTCATTGCGGATATTAATCGTACCCTGACTCGTAAATATCATTCCATTGCGTGCATTGCGCGTGGGCATCACGCAATCAAACATGTCAATGCCCAACGCAATTCCCTCCAAGATATTCGCCGGCGTACCCACACCCATCAAATAGCGGGGCTTGTCTTTAGGTAAAATATCCGTAACCTCATCGGCCATTTGGTACATATCTTCAATCGGTTCCCCCACCGATAATCCTCCAATAGCATTGCCAAAAGCGCCTTTTGACGCAATATATTCTGCTGAAATTTTTCGTAAATCTGAGTATACACTTCCTTGAACGATCGGAAAAAGCGTTTGCTCATAGCCGTACTTTGGCTCGGTCTCGTTGAAACGTGTGATGCAACGATCCAGCCACCGATGCGTCATGTTCATGGAATTGCGCGCGTATTCGTAGGTACACGGATAAGGTGTACATTCGTCAAATGCCATGATGATATCCGCGCCAATGGTCCGTTGGATATCCATCACACCTTCCGGGCTGAAAAAGTGCGAGCTTCCGTCCACATGCGACTTGAATTTGAC
>CAMCXW010000063.1 GCA_945883625.1 Spirosoma fluviale | reverse complement strand
GGTCGGTGCAACGCCCCAGCAATCTCCTGGGTCATCGCCGCATGCGTCAATGGCTCCGGTGCGACTGCATTATAAACACCCTCAGCGCGTTCGTCCGTTAGCGCCTGCGCAAACATCCGGACTAAATCATCCCGATGAATCCACGACTGACCTTGGTCTCCGGTACCTAATATAAAGCCTGCAAACAGACGAATCGGTTGGGCCAATACCGGAAATATTCCCCCATCACGCTCCATGACCAAGCCGATGCGTAATTTCACCACACGTAAATCCTTGATTTCGTCCACGGCATCTTCCCATGCCCGTGTGCATTCTGCTAAAAAATCTGTACCCGAATCGGTGGTTTCCACGCATGTTTTTTGGCCTGAATCCGCACCATAATACCCAATTGCCGAAGCTGAAACTAAGGTATGCACCTGATGTTTTTCGGTTCGCAACGCGTGCGCTAAAAGTCGAGTCGAATCTACGCGCGACGAAATTAATTCTTTTTTACGCGTGGATGTCCAGCGCTTTTCCGCAATTCCTGCGCCGGCCAAATGCACAATGGCATCAATCCCATCTAAAACGTGCGGGTCCATCATTTGATTCACGACATCCCAACCCGAATTCCGCGAAAGTATCCGCACTTCGTGGCCGGCATTTACCAAGTATTTTTGCAGTGCCTGCCCGATAAACCCGGTTCCTCCCGTGATGAGAACGTGCATTAATTTCCTTTTTTGATGGCCTGGTAAATGACTTCGTTGATGCCTGTCCGAATATTCGCATCGGAAATCCGGCTGTTATTTCGCGTTGGATATACCCGGTTGGATAGAAATACATACACAATGTCGTGCGCGGGATCTACCCACGTATATGTTCCCGTAAATCCTGAGTGACCGAAACTCTCTTGGCTAGCAGATTCCGCAGCTGAAATACCCGGCTTTTTACGATCCGGCTTATCAAAACCAATCCCGCGACGTGCATTTTCTTCCATCGAGAATGGATACGAGGTCCACTGCTTAACCGTCTTTTCATCAATGAATTGCTTGCCGCCATAATAGCCTTTTTGCAAATACATTTGCATCAATTTCGCAAGGTCATTTGCATTACCAAACAAACCAGCATGTCCACTAATCCCATCTAAAAGCGCGGCACCTTCATCGTGCACTTTGCCATGGATCAAGGTTTTGCGGAACAGCGAATCATATTCAGTTGGCACAATACGTGCTAACGGAAAATGCTTTTCAGCCTGATACACCAATGTCTTCGCCCCCAAAGGCTTATAAAAAGTATCCGACAAATAATTCGTCCACGTCTTTCCGGTCATGCGGGTGGAGATTTGCGGCAATAAATAATAGGATAAATCTGAATACACATATTCCTTTTTATCGCGTAGCGCTGAGCTTTTAATCGCCTCCGTAATCATGGCTCCCATGCTCCGATGCGCCCATAAATTAGGTGCCACTTGCGTCGGATATTCTTCCGAAACGGCATAGGAAAGTGTGCGTGGTTTCCAGCGCGTCACCTCATTTTTTAGATCGACGCACGTATCCCACATCACTTTTTGATTTTGTTTGATACGCTTTAGACGTTCCGCAGCATTCGATTTTAACACATATTTATTCACAAAAGCATCTGCATCGAACTGCTTGCGGTATTTTTTACTATGCAAAATCATGTTCGTGCTATCCACGTAATCTTGCCAAAACGGAATCCATGCCCGCAAACGTGCTTGGTGCGTCAAAATATCCAGGTATTTTAAGTCACTTTTATTGCTCGTATCGAACCCTGGGATCAAACTTCCCATCGTAGTTTGCACAGAGAATTTCCCTTCATCTTGCCACTTCATCAAAGCCGGCACAGAAGTTGAAATTTTTGTAATCGATGCCAAATCGAAAATATCACTGGTCTTCATCGGCTCTTTTGTTTCGTAAATTTGCGTACCAAACGCTTTGTGGTAAATCACTTTCCCTTCTTTGGCAATCAGTACAACAGCGCCTGGAGCACCTTTGATATCGATGGCTTTTTGTGCCAACGAGTCTACTTTTCGGTATAGAAACTGGCTCGAAAGACCCACCGCTTCCGGAAAAACTTGATACTGCAACCTGCCTAATGAAGGCGTCATTACGCCCATCCCAGCCGGATACTCAGCAGATGCGCTCACTGGCAATTTGCCTTCTGCCGCAATCCCACCAAAAATCGCCATCGCCGCGGCTTCTTGTTGGGCAATTCCATCCTGATACGTTAAAACGAGTCCGGCCGTCTTGTTTAAATTTTCAAATGACTTGAAGGTGAAGGGATTCGCAAAATGGGTATAAATTGCTTTTTCAGTAGCAAAGCGACTGACCAACGATTGAATCTTTGGTTTAATCGCGTAATTATTGACTGGGCGATAGGAGATTCCATGTAGGCCAACGAGCACAACGTCCACATTTTTGAGTGCGTTTTCAACACGCGTAATGGTGCTATCTGCCGAATTTTCATCGAGGTAGTAGTGGTCCATTTCCACATAATTTTGGGCCATCTTCTGGAATTCCGTTGGGAAAACAGATCCGTAATTCGCTTTACCGATCGCCAGGGTGGCAATCTTCAAACTGTCTAATTGGCGAATTGGGATCAGGCCTTTCGGGTTTTTCAACACGGTCACTGTTTTTTCAGCTAGGGTGCGTTTCAGAATCTCAGCGTTGATTGGATTCAAGTCTTCAATCAACTGCTTGATTTCGGTGGGTTGATATTGATCAAGGCCAGCCCACGCTTTGGCATTTAATATTCTACGGACACGCACGTCTAATTCCGCTTCCGTAATTTCGCCGTCGGTGAGTGCTTTTTTTATCGCATTAAACGCGGCAGGAACATCCACAAACGTTTCGAGAATGTCGTTGCCGGCTAGAAAAGCTTTGACATTTGCTTGTCCTTCTGGGAACATTTTGGTGGCGCCTTTCATGTCCATGGCGTCTGTGAAGACAAGGCCTTGGAATTTCAATTGGTCTCTGAGCAATCCGGTGACAATCGGTTTGGACATCGTAGACGCCAGATTCGTGGTGGTATCGAGGGACGGAATACTTAGATGGCCCACCATTACACCTTGCAAACCTTTGTCGATGAGCTCTGCATAGGGAAATAATTCCAGGCTATCGAGGCGCGCGCGGTTGTGCGTCAAAACCGGAATGTCGTAATGGGAATCGACGCCGGTATCACCGTGCCCGGGAAAATGTTTCGCCGACGTAATTATGCCACCTTTTTGAAGGCCTCGCATGTAGGCTAATGATTTTTGGGTGACTTGATTTCTATTTTCACCAAAAGACCGGAAGTTGATGACCGGATTATTTGGATTATTATTCACATCCACCACGGGCGCATAATTGATATGCACGCCTATCCGTTTACACTGTTGGGCTATCTGAAAACCCATTTTCTCGATCAATGCATCATTACCTTGCATCGCCCCGAGTGTCATTTGGTAGGGATAGCGAACCGTCGAATCGAGGCGCATATTTAAGCCCCATTCAAGGTCCATGCCGATGAAAAGGGGCACTTTAGACATGGCCTGAAGTTTATTGACCAGTCTGGCTTGGGTCGTTGGGTATCCGGCAAAAAGTACGAAACCGCCCACGTGGTAGTTGCGGATAATGTCGAAAAGACGCGTTGTATCGTAGATGGGATTGGAATTTCCGCGGGGCATGAGCACTTGTCCAATTTTCTGGTCGACACTTAGTGAGGCCATGACGGAGTCTACCCATTTGGATTTGGTATGGGGGAAGAGGTCTTTTTGGCTTAAAGCGGGTAGCGAAAATAGTAGAGAAAGGCAGGCTAATGCGGCAAAAAATCGTCTCATAGGTGTTGATTAGTCTGTGAAAATACGGAATGTTTGGGATTTTTTTCGCCGAATTTTCGCAAGCGAGAAAGGAATTGTATTTTTGAAGCTTAATTAGATGAACGTATGAGAAAAAAAATTGTTGCTGGAAACTGGAAAATGAATAAAACGGCTGTTGAAGCATTCGTTTTAGCTACTGAGGTAGCTCAATTAGTGAAGTCGGATGTTCCGGCGGACGTACAAGTGATTATGGCGACGCCGGCCTTGTATTTAACGGGTATTTCTCAGGTGGTTGAGGGCATGTCAAATTTAGCGGTTGCGGCACAAAACTGTCACGAGAAAGCTTCTGGGGCTTATACAGGTGAGATTTCGGCGGTACAATTAGCATCAGCTGCGATTCCATATGTGTTGATTGGTCACTCGGAGCGTCGTGAATATTTTGCGGAATCAAATGAGCAGTTGGCGTTGAAGGTAGACGCAGCTTTAGCCAACGGCATCACACCGATTTTCTGTTGTGGTGAGAGTTTAACGTTACGTGAGGGCGGTAATTTCTTAGCCTTTGTAGCGGATCAATTAACGGCAAGTTTATTTCATTTGTCGGCAGAGGAATTCGGAAAAGTAGTCATTGCTTACGAACCTATTTGGGCGATTGGAACGGGTTTGACGGCTTCGGCTGGGCAGGCACAAGAGATGCATGCGCATTTACGTGTACATATTGCTGCCAAATACGGCGCAACGGTCGCAGATGATTGTTCTATTTTATATGGTGGATCTTGTAATGCGAAGAATGCACAAGAGATTTTCGCGGGTCCGGATGTGGATGGCGGGTTGATCGGCGGTGCGTCATTGATCGCGGCGGATTTCATTACGATCGCAAAATCGTTTTAATCGGGTAAACGCTGCCGGGGTCGTAGACCCCGGCAGCGTTACGCTCCGAACGTTTTTGCAGGGTAAAAATTACATCAGTATGTTGATAATCGCATTTGACGCCGACGATACCTTATGGGTAAATGAACCTTATTTTCGCGAGAGTGAGGAGGAATTTGCTGCGTTGTTTGAGGACTTTTTGCCCATGCATCAGACGCAACAGGAGCTTTTTAAAACGGAAATGGACAACCTGGCCCTGTATGGGTATGGTGTGAAGGGATTTATGCTATCGATGGTTGAAACGGCGCTTCGTATTACCAGCGGAACACTTTCAGCTGAAGGAACTGATCGAATTTTGAATATCGGCAAACGCTTGTTGGCTCGCGAAAATGAGCTATTAAAAGGCGTAGAGGAAGTTTTGTCAACACTTTCCTCCAAATATCGCTTGGTCGTAGCGACGAAAGGGGACTTATTAGATCAGGAGCGAAAACTGCGCAGATCAGGTTTAGAAAAATACTTTCACCATATTGAAATCATGTCGGATAAGAAGTCGGCAGATTACTTAAAACTGATCAAACACCTCGATATTGCCCCAAATCAGTTCATGATGGTGGGTAATTCATTAAAATCAGATATCATTCCTGTATTGGAAATCGGCGGTCATGGCGTGCATGTGCCTTTTCATACCACGTGGGAACATGAGGTGGTGAGTCATCCGGTGGTGCATCCAAAGTTTCGGGAGGTAGGCCAACTGGCTGATATTCTAGAATTCTTATAAGATAAAAATCACAACTTTAGCAAATGGGCTAGGCAGTTTATCAACAAACTGGCCAGTTACACACCAAAAATAGGCCCTATGGCCTGTAATGAAGGAAAAATTATGCGTTTCGCGCGGGAGTTTGACTTTCGAAAAAGTGGGACCGGGAAGTGACGCTGCCGGGGTCTGCGACCCCGGCAGCGTCTACCCGCCGACAACGATCAAAAAAAAGATTAATTATCCAACAAACTGATATTAAACACCTTCCGCAACAACTTCCTTTACTTCAGGAATCATGCGCGTCATTAAGGTTTCGATACCGGCTTTTAACGTCATTTGGGAAGAGGGACATCCAGAACAAGAGCCCTGCAATAATACTTTCACCTGGCCAGAAGCCTCATCGAATGAGTGAAAGGAAATAGCACCACCATCAGATTCAACAGCGGGGCGTACATATTCTTCTAAAACCTGCTTGATTTTACCGATAATCTCGGTATCCGAAACACCCTCCTCGTTGATCACCGCATCTGGCAATACAAAAACTGGACGTTTTTCGGCAAAATACTGCTTCAAATACTGCTTTATCCCAAACAACTCATCCTCCCAAGCAGCGCTTTCCGTCTTCGTTAACGTAATAAAATTAGTTGTTATAAATACCCGACTTACAAACTCAAATCCGAATAAAGCTACAGCCAATGGAGAATTTTTCTCTTTTGTTAACCCGTCGGCAGGTTGCGTATAGTCGAATGACATACCCTCAGGCAACAATTCCACATTGAAAACGAATTTCATGGAATGCGGATTGGGCGTAGACTCAGTATATATATGAATTTGAGGAGTAAGCATAAAACTAATTTATGAAAGCTAAACCACTAATTTAGGCACAAAGTTTCCGAAAAATAAAAAAACCTGGCGTGAAAATACCAGGTTTCTTAAAAAATCTAGAAAAAACTACTCTGCAGTAGCTTCTTTTTTCTTAGCAGGAGCTTTTTTCGCTTTTGGCGCAGCTTCTACAGCTACTTCAGCAACAGCTGCTTCAACAGCCGGAGCTGCTTTTTTCGCTGGCGCTTTTTTCGCTACCGGTGCCACTGGTGCCGCCGCTGCCAAAGATGGCAAAACGTGCACGAATGAACGACCTTTAAATCCTTTTTTGAATGCAACTACACCATCAGCTAAAGCAAATAATGTGTGATCTTTTCCAAGACCTACATTTTCCCCTGGGTTGTGCGCTGTACCTCTTTGACGTACAATAATGTTACCAGCGATTACTGCCTGGCCTCCAAATAACTTAACGCCTAAACGTTTACTATGTGATTCGCGCCCGTTTTTCGACGATCCGGCGCCTTTCTTATGTGCCATATTTTTTTATTTTATGCGTATAAAACGCTAATTTTCAATTATTTAACAGAAATACCTTCGATTAACACCTGCGTCAAATTTTGACGGTGTCCATTCATTTTTTGGTAAGACTTTCTACGTTTCTTTTTGAAGACCAAAACCTTTTCACCACGAACATGGGCTAAGATTTTAGCTTGAACAGTCGCACCAGCCACGGTGGGTGCTCCTACGGAAATCTTTCCGTCATTGTCAACAAGTAATACCTTGTCGATAACCAGTGCAGCGCCTTCCGCTCCCGCCAAACGGTGGGTGTATACGGTACGGTCTTTTTCTACTTTAAATTGCTGCCCGGCAATTTCTACGATTGCGTACATTTTAGATGTATTTAAGTGAAACAAACCCACGAGGCCAGGTCGTTACCTTTACAAAGCCTTTTAAATGGGGTCGCAAATATAAAAAGTATTTAGAACAAAGGCAAACCCTAGTCGTAAATAAATTCTCCGTACGTACTTTTTATTGTTAATTTCTTAACTGTGGCCGACTCGACACGTCCTACAATCTGAGCCGGAATGCCAAATGACTCCGAAATCTGAATGATCTCTTGCGCAAATTCCGGCGCCACATAAATCTCCATCCGATGACCCATATTAAAAACCTTATACATTTCCTGGAAACTCGTGCCACTCTCTTTTTGAATCAAATCAAACAGGGGTGGAATCGGAAATAAATTGTCCTTAATCACATGAACTCCCTCCACAAAGTGCATCACCTTCGTCTGTGCCCCGCCTGAACAATGCACCATTCCGTGAATCTGTGGCCGCATAGCGCCCAAAATTGCCTTAATAACCGGCGCATAGGTACGCGTTGGCGACAAAATTAATTGGCCTACATTTAAAGGCGTACCCGGTACCGCTTCCGTCAAAGAACGGGATCCCGAATACACTAAATCAGATGGAACCGATGGATCAAAACTCTCTGGATATTTTCCAGCTAGATAATTCCCCAACACGTCATGGCGCGCTGAAGTCAAGCCATTGCTGCCCATACCGCCATTATAGGTTTTTTCATAGGTAGCTTGACCATCCGAAGCCAAACCCACAATCACATCGCCCGCCCGAAT
>CAMCXW010000062.1 GCA_945883625.1 Spirosoma fluviale | reverse complement strand
AATGACCCTTCCCATATTTCATCGGTGATGGATTGGAATTTAATTAATTTGGCAAATCTGGAACGTATTGAAATCATGAAAGGTGGGCAGTCGACATTATATGGCTCGGATGCGATGGCAGCCGTCATTAATTTAGTCACAGATCGATCGAGCAATGTCATTACATTGCAAGGTGGTGGACTTGGTACGCATGCTCAGTCCGTGCAATTGCAACGAAAAGTAGGTCAAGTACAGGTAGGTGTAAGCGCTCAAAATACATCAACCAATGGGTTTTCGGCCGCTGCGGATCAAGCCGAAAAAGATGGTTTTAATCAGCAAAATGTACGGGTTCGATTAAGTAGTATGGTGCGTAAACGAAGTGATTGGGACCTTAGTTACCAAGGTGAAAAATACAAAGGAAATTTAGATGCCGGTCCATTTAGCGATGATTTGGACTATACCTCCACTGCTTCAAATCACGCCGTCCGAGGTCAATGGCATACGCAGTTTACGACTGGGGATATATTTTTACGTGTTTTTCATGATATCACCCGACGTAATTTTCGGAATGATTCCTTGTATATCCCCGAGAACGCCTATTCTAATTACAATGAGTCGACCTACTCGGGCACGAATCAGGGGGCTGAAATATATGCCAAATGGCGTTTGCCTTATGGGTTGATTGGGCTGGTTGGTTCGGAGTTGCGCCAACAGTCCACAGATCAGGCCGATTTTTCAATCAGTGCTTATGGTCGGTATGATTCGCCTGAGATCCAATCGAATTTAGCCAAAATCCAACTTTGGGGTAGTTATTTTACGTTACAAAAGCAGACAGAGAAAGCTGGGTTTGAGGCAGGTTTTCGTTGGAATTCGCATTCGTTATTTGGCCAATCGCTTACTTATAATGTAAACCCGTATTGGCTTCCAACTTCTAAATCAAAGGTTTTTGCCAATTATGCCACGAGTTTTAAAGCTCCCTCCTTGTATCAATTGTATTCCCCATATGGAAACAAATCATTAAAGCCTGAGTATGGCGAAACTTGGGAGTTGGGTTTAGAGCAGTCGGCGGGCCAATGGTCAGGTCGTATTGTGGCCTTTCAAAATAACGTTCGTGATGGGATCGTTTTCCGATCATTGACGGTAGAGCCTTATGGTCGCTATGCGAATTTTGCCAAACAACAAACACGAGGCATCGAAGCCGAATTTAAATTTACGTCTGCTAAATTTTCTGCCACAGGATCGTATACCTATCTCCGTGGTAATATTCAAAGTATCGTAGGAACCACAGATTCGACCTATTCCTCGTTGATTCGTCGGCCCAAACACCAGTTTTCCACACGTTTAGCTTATCAAATTTCAACTAAGTTGAATGTTAGTTTATTCGCGCAATACGTTGGCGAACGCCGTGATTATTATTTTGATGATGAAACCTACACCACGCGTGGGGTGGATTTGCCTAGTTATGTATGGATGGAATTACAGGCTTCGTACGCGTTTTCTAGTCGGTGGAAGGTACAAGTCATGGCGAAGAATGTGTTAAACCAGCGAATCGTAGAGTTAGTGGGATATGCTGGTCAGCCCACGAATGTGCAGTCGAGTTTGATTTTTCGATTTTAAGGGATAAAGCGTTCGTAGACGTCTTTTCCTGTAACGGGATCTTTGCCAAAAAGTTCAATGTAGTTCACGCTTGGCATCAAATTAGATTCATTGACGTGCACATAAACGCGTTTAAGGATTTGAAGTTTATTGTTGATTGGAAACAGTGCGATGGGACTTCCTTTGGTATCTAGTTTGACAACAAATTTACGTTTTCGGTAAGCTAGAAAATATCCTTCGTAGGTGTTGGATTCGGTGGAGATTGGGTTAGTGTATAGGCCGTAGGCTAACGTGCGTTGAATGGTGCTTAATTCTTCTTTTTGGCCCTTTTCAGCATAGCGAATCCAGTAAGTATATACGGGATCTTTGGGATTTAGTGTTTTGTTTGGGAGTAGATTTGCATCATAAATAACGGTATTTGCATTGGAGCTTCGTTGGATGTAAAAGAGTCTTATGCTTGAATTGGGGGGTATGGGAAAGCGGTCAGAGCGGGCATAAGCTGTGCAAGTGAAAAATAAGAAATAAAGGAAAAGACTTTTTGACACTAGTAATCAAATAAAATGGGAACGCAAGTAACGAATTTTAGTAAAGATACTTGCCCTAGATAAGGCTGTTTTATGTGCGAAACAGATCTATTTCTTGGTTTATTGAAATATTTATTTATCTTTGCATCGGAAATTTAAGAAAGAAGAGGGGTTTTTAATCCCTCTTTTTGTTTTCAATGCATTGATGGTAGACTTAAAGACAAAGATTAACGCGTGGATTCAGGAGTATATCGGAGCGGGCCCCATTTTTTTGGTGGACCTACAAGTTACGATTGGTGCTAGGCGTTCTTTGGTGACCATTTTGGTGGATACGATGGAGGGGGTGACGATTGAAGCATGTGCTTTATTGAGTCGGAAATTGGGTCATCATATTGAGGAGGAAGCGTGGATTGAGGAAGCGTATAATTTAGAGGTATCATCGCCGGGATTGGATTTTCCGTTGACACAGGGCTGGCAGTTTGAGAAAAATGCGGGTCGTAAAGTGAAAGTTTGGTTGAAGGAGGGAGATCCGGTGGTGGGCGAGTTGCAAGGGCATACGGCTGATGCGATTCAGGTTTTGACCGAAAAAACAGTTAAACATCGTGCTGTTGTGGCAAAAGAGCCTACATGGTTTCCGTTGCAGGCAGTTGATAAAGTAAGAGTTCAAGTATCATTTCAATAAAAAAACGTAAGGATAGCAATGAATAGTGTTGAATTAATTTCGTCATTTTCAGATTTTGCTCGGGAAAAGAACATTGATAAGCCGACCATGATCGCGGTATTGGAAGAAGTATTTCGTACGATGATTCGTAAGAAATTCGGTTCTGATGAGAATTTTAATGTCATTATTAACCCCGAAAGTGGTGACCTAGAGATGTGGCGTACGCGCGAGATCGTAGATGACAATTCCGAGGATATTTGGGATTTTGATAAAATACCTTTGGCGGATGCCAAGTTGATTGAGCCAGATTTTGAGATTGGTGAAGAGGTGGCTGAATTGATTAAGTTGGAGGACTTCGGTCGGCGTGTCGTACAAACTGCGCGTCAGACATTGATCCAACGTATCAAAGACATTGAAAAAGAAGGTCTTTTTGATAAGTACAAAGATTTAGTTGGCGAATTAGTCACGTCTGAAGTATATCAAATTTTAGGTCGTGAGTTGATTTTATTGGACAATGAGGACAATGAATTGATTTTGCCAAAATCAGAAATGATTTCGAAGGACCGCTTTAAGAAAGGTGAGACGATTCGTGCAATTATTCACAAGGTAGAGATGTCGAATGGAACACCGCGCATCGTATTGTCACGTATTTCCCCGGTATTTTTAGAGCGATTATTTGAGCAGGAGATTCCGGAAATTTATGATGGAACGATATCGATTCGCAAGATTGTTCGTGAACCAGGTGAGCGTGCGAAGGTGGCTGTTGAGTCGTTTGATGACCGCATTGATCCAGTAGGAGCATGTGTGGGAATGAAGGGGTCTCGTATTCACGGCATTGTGCGTGAATTACAAAATGAAAATATTGACGTGATTAACTTCACGGATAATTTGGAGTTATTGGTGGCACGTACGTTGAGTCCAGCGAAGTTAAATTCGATGGCGATAGACAAGGAGCGTCGCCGTATTTCGGTTTATTTGAATTCGGATCAAGTGTCGATGGCGATCGGTCGTGGGGGTCAAAACATTAAGTTAGCTGGTAAGTTAGTGGGTTATGAAATTGATGTTTTCCGTGATGTCCCTAAGGATGAGTTGGATGATGAGGATGTAGAATTAACAGAATTCTCTAATGAGATTGAGGCTTGGATATTAGCTGAACTTCATAAGATTGGATTGGATACGGCGAAACAAGTTTTGGCTTTATCAAAAGAGGAATTGGAGCGTAGAACGGAATTGGAAGAGGGAACGATTGAGGATGTGTTGGCTGTATTGCGTTCAGAGTTTGAGTAAGATGTAACATTGACGAATTAGTATTTTGTAATTATTTATATGGCAGAAGAGAAAACAATGCGATTGAGCCTTGTAGCAAAACAAATAAACGTTGGAACGTCTACGATCCTTCAGTTTCTTTCTGCTAAAGGTCATAAGGTCGACAATAATCCAAATGCGAAGCTAAATTTTGAGCAATTGACTTTAGTGGCGAAGGAATATGGCGTCAGCCAAATTTTAGAGCAGACGGAAGCGCCCAAAAAAATGGAGGAGGAGGTTGTTGTGGTTGCTGCTCCTATTGAGGTGAAGCCTACGCCAGTGGTTGAAGAAGTACCGGCACCAGTCGCGGAGGCGCCTGCACCAGAACCTGTTAAGGAAGTGGTGGTTGAAGTGCCTAAGCTTGAGCCTGTTGCTGAAGAAAAGCCATTTGGTTTAAAGGTAGTAGGTAAAATTGATTTAGATAAGAAAGGAAATCCTGTTGCCGTGAAACCAGTTGCTAAGCCTGTCCCTAAGGAGAAGGCTCCTGAGCCGATCGTAGAGGCACCAAAAGTGGTGGAGGAAATGGTTATTCCGGCAGAACTATTGGCTGAAATGGATTTAGCATCCCTTCCACCTGAGGTAATTGAGTTGATTGAAGCTAGAGGGGAAACATTAAAGGGTTTAACTGTTTTAGGTAAGATTGAGTTGCCGGTTGACAATGACCGCGGAGGAAGTAAGCATAAGCGTAAGCGTATCATTAAGGAAGAGAAGAAGCCAGTAGCGAATGATCAAACACGTCCTGCACCGGGGGCTCAAAATAATGCCAACAATAATAATGCCCGTAAAGATTTTGGTAAGAAGCCAGCGCCGGGGGCAAAACCGGGTGTAAAGGAAGAGTTATCGGATAAAGATATTCAAGAGCAGATTAAGGCTACGATGGCTCGTTTGCAAGGAGCAACGAATAAGCAAAGTTTTGGTGCTGATAAGCGTCGCGTGAAGCGTCGTGAGCGTGCGGATGCGGAGGAAGCACGTCAAATGGCTGAGGATGAGGAGGCAAAAGTTTTGCGTGTTACGGAATTCGTTTCTGCGAGTGACTTGGCATCCTTGATGGATGTTTCAGTGAATGAGGTTATCTCAACATGTATGAGTTTGGGTATGTTCGTTTCGATTAACCAGCGTTTGGATGCTGAAGCGATTACGATTATTGCGGATGAGTTTGCATATGAGGTTCAATTTATTTCAGCTGAGGAAGAAATTGATGCGGTTGAATTGGATATTCCTGATGATCCAGCCGATTTATTGCCGCGTGCTCCGATCGTCACGATTATGGGACACGTTGACCATGGTAAGACTTCCTTATTGGATTATATCCGTAAGTCGAAGGTTACTGCGGGTGAAGCGGGAGGAATTACGCAGCACATAGGTGCTTATTCGGTTGAGACTGAATCTGGAAAGAAAGTTACGTTTTTAGATACACCGGGTCACGAAGCCTTTACGGCGATGCGTGCGCGTGGTGCGAAGGTGACGGATATTGTTATTATTGTAATTGCGGCGGATGATTCGGTCATGCCACAAACAAAGGAGGCTATCAATCACGCGATGGTTGCCGGTGCGCCGATCGTCTTTGCGTTCTCGAAAGTGGATAAGGATGGGGCGAACACCGACAAAGTACGTGAGGAGTTAGCTGCCATGAATATGTTAGTGGAGGATTGGGGTGGTAAATACCAATGCCAAGAAATCTCATCTAAATCCGGTTTAGGTATCAATGACTTGTTGGAGAAGGTCTTATTAGAAGCAGAAATGCTTGAATTAACCGCTAATCCAAACAAGAAAGCAATTGGTTCCGTTATTGAGGCTGAATTGGATAAGGGTCGTGGGTATGTAACGACGATGATGGTTCAAGACGGTACGTTACATGTGGGCGATATGATGTTGGCCGGCGACAATTATGGTCGTGTGAAGGCAATGTTTGATCACCATGGAAATAAAATCAAAAAGGCAGGCCCATCATCTCCGGTACAAGTATTGGGATTAAATGGCGCGCCACAGGCGGGGGATAAGTTGATTTGTTTGGAGAATGAGCGTGAAGCGCGCGAAATCGCGAATAAGCGTGAGCAAATTATACGGGAGCAATCGTTGCGTACCCGCAAGCACATTACCTTGGAGGAGATTGGTCGTCGGAAGGCGATAGGTACCTTCCGCGAGTTGAATGTGATTGTCAAAGGTGACGTGGATGGTTCTGTGGAAGCGCTTTCGGATTCCTTATTAAAGTTATCTACGGAAGAAGTTCAGGTTCGAATTATTCACAAAGGTGTGGGTCAGGTTTCTGAGTCGGATGTGGCGCTTGCGTCAACTTCCGATGCGGTAATTATTGCGTTCCAGGTTCGTCCGTCCCAAAATGCGCGTAAGTTGGCAGAAACCGAGCAAATTGAAATTCGCAATTACTCGATTATCTATCAGGCGATTGATGAGATCAAGGCCGCGATGGAGGGTATGTTGGCCCCAGCATTTGAGGAGGTTAATACAGCCAATATTGAGGTTCGTGATGTGTTTAAAATTACGAAGATTGGTACGGTAGCTGGTTGTTATGTATTAGATGGTACGGTAAAACGTGCCCATAAGATTCGTGTGATTCGTGATTTTGTCGTGATTCACGATGGAGAAATTTCAGCCTTGAAGCGTTTCAAAGATGATGTGGCGGAGGTTAAATTCGGTTACGAATGTGGTATGTCGATCAAAGGGTTTAATGACCTTGAGGTGGGTGACCATTTAGAATGTTACGAAATGAAAGAGGTGAAACGAACCTTGAAATAACAAAAAAGCCGAATCGAGAGATTCGGCTTTTTTTTGTGCTTTTCTGAATGGATTAGCTTAAAAGTTCTTTAAGGTTTACGGATTTGAAGAATACGTAAATCAAGGAAATGAATAGTCCAAGGAATAGTGATCCTAAAGTGATTAAACTGCGCTTGGGACTTGTGCGCGACAAGGGTACTTGAGCTGGTGCTAGTACCTTGAAAACGGGTGTTTCTTTTTGCAATTTGATGGTTGTCTCGGTCAACTGCGATGTCAGGTTGGAGTAAATGTTAAATGCCAAATCAACCTCATACTGCAATTTTTTACCCTGATCTCTCGCAACATTTAGGAATACATTGCGATTTTGATCTTTGTAGTTGGAATACGTAAACAAGGCCTGATCATATCGCTTGCGTGCTTCCGACTGGCGTTTGGTTAAGAAGTTCAACTCTTTACGAACCTTTTCTGTCCGGTAACGTATAATGTAGCGCGTTAATTGATTTAACACTAATTCGGAGAGATTAGCGGCAACCACCGGATTAAGCGCTGTGCTGCTTATCTTGATTAGGTTGGTTTTCTTATCCGACTCAACTACAATTGAACCTTTAAGAGCTTCTAAAATCAGTGCTTCTTTCTGATTAATATTGATCATATCCGAACTGATTGCCCCTGTAGGTAAACTGTTATACTCAACGTCTTTTTTTTCTTTGGGTTTGGTGTCAGAGAGTTTGATTGGTGCATTGCTATTATCATCAGCAAAATATTCAGAGAGCTTTTGAAGTCTTTTCTTTTTAGGATTATAGACGTTGGATGCGGCTAATTCCTGTAGAAAGGGGATACTTTGAACAATTTCGGGATACATCGCTGGCTGAATAGCGTCATTCCCTGCCATCGATCCTGAAAGGTTAATACCCGCCAAACCAGCTAAAGATGACAATCCGCCTAAACTTCCACCCGATCCACCGATCTTCGAATCAGCTTCTGGTAAAATTTTCACTTCAGATACATATTCACTATTCATGGTTAACGAATAGAATGCACCTAAGGCTGTAAATACAACAGCGATTAGCGCAATGCTAATTCTATATTTTTTAAGCGCCTGATAGATTTCCCCAAAGTTGATCGAAATCTCACCCGAATCTTCTGTTTTAACTTCTGTTGACATGACTATTTAGGTAAGTTATTAATAAGGGTAATCATCGTTAATGCGACAGAAACTAAACTTGATGTTAAACCGATT
>CAMCXW010000061.1 GCA_945883625.1 Spirosoma fluviale | reverse complement strand
ACTCCCGTCATTTCCTTCGGCTGAGGCACACCCATTAATTTTAGAATAGTAGGTGAAACGTCGCCTAATTTACCATTATTTAATGTCGGGTGAAATTCGTTATCCACCAAGATACACGGTACTAAATTCGTAGAATGCGCTGTGTTAGGTGAACCATCCTCATTCATCATTACATCCGCATTTCCATGGTCCGCAATGATGATGAATGAATATCCATGCGCCAAACCTTCCTTTACAACAGCCTCCGCACACGCATCCACAGTTTCAACGGCCTTAACAACCGCCTCAAAAACACCAGTGTGGCCAACCATATCCGGATTTGCAAAATTCAAACACACAAAATCAACTTCTTCTTTTTCTAATTCTGGAATTAGGGCATCCCGTAAATCAGCTGCCGACATCTCCGGCTGCAAATCGTATGTGGCAACTTTAGGTGAATTGCGCAATATATTTTCTTGCCCTTTGAACAATTGCTCGCGACCACCAGAGAAAAAGAACGTCACATGTGGATATTTCTCCGTCTCAGCAATCCGAATTTGCTTTTTACCAGCACCTTCCAAGACCTCTCCCATGGTCATCGGTAAATTCGAATCATTGAAAATCACGTTCACATTTTGGAATTCATTATCGTATTCTGTCATCGTCAGATAGTACAAATCCAATTTGTGCATATTTTCCTCATGGAAATCTCGCTGCGTTAACGCTTGTGTAATTTCACGACCACGATCCGTGCGGAAATTGAAACAAATAACCACATCACCAGAAGCTATTTTTGCCAACGGTTTTCCTGTAGCATCCGTAGCAATGATTGGCTTAATAAATTCATCTGTCACCCCAGCATCATAACTTGCTTGAATAGCCCCTAAAACATCTTGAGTTGGCGCACCTTCCGCATCCACCATGGCATGATAAGCCAATGCAACTCGTTCCCAGCGATTATCGCGGTCCATCGCAAAGTAACGACCTGTCACTGAGGCGACGGCCGTTCCTGTTTTTTGGGTATGATTAACTAAATCGGTCATGAACTTCATCCCTGATTTCGGATCCGTATCGCGGCCATCCGTAAATGCATGAACAAAAACTTTTGTCAAACCCGCTTCTTTTGCGGACGTCAACAACGATTTCAAATGTTCAATATGGGCGTGTACACCTCCATCTGAAACCAATCCCATGAAGTGAACTGATTTGTTTTCTTTTTTCGCATATTCAAAAGCCTTAGCTAACTCAGGTTCTTGACCTAATGTATTTTCGCGAACAGCTTTGTTGATGCGTACCAAATTCTGATAAACCACACGCCCTGCACCCAAATTCATGTGTCCTACTTCGGAATTACCCATTTGGCCTTCTGGCAAACCTACTGCTTCTCCAGATGCTTCCAACTTTGAATGTGGGTATTTTGTATATAATGAATCAATAAACGGGGTCTTTGCCGCATCAATAGCTGAAACTTTTGGGTTGGTAGCGATTCCCCAACCATCTAAAATCATGAGTACAACTTTCTTATTCACAGGTTATCATTTAGTATATCGTACAAAAATAGCCAAAAAGCTACAAACGCATGCGCATTTGCTTGGCTAATGCCAAAATATCATTCCCTTCAATAATTTTTTTAGTCGAACCAAAAATGGACACTTCCAACATCGCCTCGCCTAACTCTTTTAGCGTACAAGCTATATGTGGAGCCAACATATTCAAAATCGGGAAGACCCAATTAATATATTTATAGAATGGTAAGGCATTTTTCAATCCGGGAGTTGGCTTAATCATCGCAGGTCTAAATGAATAATAGTCTCCAAAACCCAATTTAGATAGGTCATTTTCAGTTTTTCCTTTCACACGTGCCCACGCCAATCGCCCTTGCTCTGTCGAATCAGTTCCTGCCCCCGAAATATAGCTAAACGACATATTCGGGTTTTCTTCTTGTAATACGTGCGCAAATCCTAGTGTCAAGTCATACGTTTTTTGCTTATACTCCTCGGCATTCATCCCCACAGAGGAAACGCCAAGGCAAAATAAACAGGCATCATAGCCTTTAATAGCTTTGCGCATTTCTTCAGGTTTCAAAAAATCAGTAAGTAGATATTCTTTGACCTTTGGATGATCCACTCCGCAAGGTTTGCGGTTGATGACTAAGATTTGGCTAACAAAAGGAGATTTGATCGCCTCATGTAACACACCTTCGCCTACCATACCGGTAGCACCTGTAATGATTAATTGCTTTTGTAAATTTTCCATTGTAGACTTGAATAATATTTAAAACCTATTTATGACTTCGAGAAGAAATTTCCTCCAACAAGCCGGAATGGCAACAGCTGCGAGCAGCCTTTTACCTAATGCAAAAACTTCTATGACCTTTGTTCACCACGTCTTGTTTTGGGCCAAAAACCCAGGCAATGAAGCAGAAAAAACACAATTATTGGCCGCTTTAAAACAATTAGGCACTTTGCCAATGATACAAATGGCACATGTAGGCCGACCGATCATTACGGAATTCGACAAAGGAGCCACGGATGGAAGTTATACTTTTTCTGTCGTTTTAGTGTTTGAAAATGCGGCGAAAGAATCCGAATATTTATACCATCCCTTGCACATGAAGTTCATTGATGCCAACAAACACCTGTGGGGAAAAGTTCAGGTTATTGATTCCGAATTGATTTAAATTAGTCAAAAAACGAATTGACACTTCCATGGAGAGGCCCTACATTTAGGGCATGAAACCACGTACCCGGAAATTATATCAATTAGTTCGAGCTAAATTACGCTTAGATGGGATGAAATTCATATACTGGCTTCAGGCGGAGATGAAAGAATCTACGCAGGAGTTTAGTAGTAAGGATTTTGTGCATCAAACGGTTGCCGAGGCAAAAAGCGAGCTCATTAAATGGATGTTTATTTTTTGGGTGGGTCATGGAACGGCGATTTTTATGATCGGCGCATTAGTTATAAAAAACTGATAAATCATGCGTTATTCAAATATTGAATTGTACATGGATACGTTTAGTCCTAGATTTGCTACATGGAAGCGAAATCAATTCAATTGTATCAATTAGCGCATAAAAAACTCCACTTAGTGGAAAAAGATGCCATGGAATTTGTAGACCTAGTTCAGGGAACTATTGAGGAGCGAACGGATGAGTTGGTGACCAAGGAATATTTGAACATAAAGTTGATGGAGTTAGAAATCAAGATGGTTAAATCTGAAAAAGCACTTATTATGTGGATGTTTTCATTTTGGATAGGCCAACTTGCCGCAATGTGGGGCTTTCTCTATCTATTCCTAAAACATTAGGCTTTTCGTTTTGCGAGCACAAACATCCCGATGACGGAAATGAGTAACATTCCGAGGCTCGCGACATCTTGCCAACGGAGCATTTCGGGGTGATTAAGCAAATTGGCCCACGAAGCCGCCTGCATCCCAGTCCACAAGGCAATCAGCGTCCGAGGTAACATACCCAGCGTGCCACCTACGAAAAATTGACGTAAAGGAACTCCCAAAAAAGCCATTAACGCACTTGTAATAGCAAAAGGAAAAATCGGAGATAGTCGAGCCAAAAATACCCAAGCAAAGGATTGCGCCTGTACATTCTCAAGAAAATCAGCCGCTTTAAACTTGACACGAATCAATTCAATTAGCGCATCTCCTTTCATTTTTCTAGCCAAAGCATACCCAAGTAAGGAGGCAACGGCGTAAGCAATAATCAAAGGAAATAATCCCGACCAGCTCCAGACATAACCCGTGAACATAGCGAAAAAGGTCGTAGGGCATAAGGCAAGTCCCATGATGAAAACCGCACTAATCCAGAATAATACGAATTCTACTAACGAAAAACTTGCAAAAAAACTCGGGTTAGCGAGGGCAAAATAACCCAACAACATACTTGAAAGAACAGGTAGAGCACCCATCCAAATTAAGTATAACGTTTCAAGAAGGATCCGACGGTTGATGGGCATAAGGCCAACAAAGATACGCTTCTTTTCATAATCCAAGCCCTTTTACCTACCTTTGCAGGGCATTTTGCCCATTAAAAATACGTCCATGGAAATCGCAATCATCAAATACAATGCCGGGAATGTGCAGTCGGTCATGTACGCCATGGACAGAATTGGGGTAAAATACACATGGACAGACGACGAAAAGGTGATTGAATCTGCTGATAAAGTCATCTTTCCCGGAGTAGGCGAAGCGAGTACGGCGATGGCCTATTTACGTGAAAAGGGTTTGGATCAATTGATTCCTAAATTACAACAACCTGTCTTGGCCACCTGTATTGGCATGCAATTGTTATGTCGTGACTCTGAAGAAAATAACACGACGTGCATGGGGGTTTTTGATGTTTCTGTTAAACGATTTATTAGCCCTGATTTAAAAATTCCACATGTGGGTTGGAATTCCATTCAAGCTTATGGTGAAAATCCCCTGATGGAAGGGCTCAAAAATGATGAATATGTATATTTTGTGCATTCATTTTATGCCCCTATAAACCCATATACATCAGCTGCTTGTGCGTATGTGCAACCGTTTTCTGCCATGATGCAGAAAGACAATTTCTACGCGGCACAATTCCATGCAGAAATTTCAGGATTGGTAGGTCAAAAAATCATTCAAAACTTCTTAGCGCTTTAATCTATGTTTCAACTCATTCCAGCCATCGATATTATTGGAGGACAATGCGTTCGATTAACGCAAGGGGATTACCAACAAAAAAAAGTTTACAGTTCTGATCCTTTAGAAATTGCCAAAGCATTCGAAGGAGCTGGCATCCAACGATTGCATTTAGTTGATTTAGACGGAGCCAAAGCAAAAGAAATAGTCAATGCAGCCGTTTTAGAGCGTATTGCTTCGAATACATCGCTACATATTGATTTTGGCGGAGGCGTACAATCCGATGAAATGATTGACCGAGCTTTTTCGGCCGGTGCAGCACAAATTACCGCAGGAAGTATTGCCGTGCGGAATCCGGAACTCGTTCATAGTTGGTTTAAAAAATATGGCCCCGATAAAATAATCTTGGGTGCAGACGCACACCACGAGCAAATCGCAGTGTCTGGTTGGCAAGAAAATTCAAATATTTCCATTTATAATTTTTTGACTGATTATCAAGCTGCAGGTGCTCAATACGTCATTTCAACAGATGTAGCGAAGGACGGTTTATTACAAGGGCCGAGCTTTGATTTGTATGAAAAAATCCAGGCTAATAACCCCGGATTAAATATTATTGCGAGTGGTGGGGTTGCCAACATGCAGGATTTGGAACAATTACGCGAAATGAATTTATTCGGTGTGATTGTTGGCAAAGCCTTTTATGAAGGCCGCATTACACTTGAAGATTTAGCCACTTTTGCCAAAGAATCTCTATGCTAACGAAACGAATTATTCCCTGTTTGGATATTAAGGAAGGTCGGACTGTGAAGGGGACCAACTTCATTGATTTGCGTGATGCGGGAGATCCTGTGGAACTGGGGGCTTTGTATGCGGAACAAGGGGCAGACGAATTAGTCTTTTTGGATATTACTGCAACTGTAGATAACCGGAAGACCTTAGTCAATCTAGTTCGTGAAGTTGCGCGTCATGTGAATATACCCTTCACCGTAGGTGGCGGAATAAGTAGCATCGAAGATGTTTCAGCCTTATTAAATGCTGGCGCCGATAAGGTTTCCATTAACTCTTCGGCGGTTCGTCGGCCTCAATTAGTGGATGAATTAGCCATGCAATTTGGTTCTCAATGCATCATTGTAGCGATTGATACCCGTTTTGTAGGTGGGAAAAATTGGGTACATACACACGGCGGGAGGAAAATCACTGAAATTCAAACCTTGGCTTGGGCCAAAGAAGTGGAATCGCGCGGAGCAGGAGAAATCCTTTTGACCTCCATGGATGCTGATGGGACCAAAGCAGGTTTCGCAAATGAATTGACGAGTCAGATTTCATTACAATCCTCGATTCCCATTATTGCCTCGGGTGGAGCGGGCACGATGGAACATTTTTATGAGGTTTTTACGGAGGGGAAAGCGGATGCCGGTTTGGCAGCGAGCATATTCCACTTCAAGGAAATTGAGATTATCGAATTGAAAAAATACTTAGCGAACAAAGGAATTCCCATGCGGATATACTAATTTAACCCTTATGAGTTTAGAACCAGATTTTTCAAAAGGCTTAGTTCCCGCTATCATTCAAGATGCGAGCACCCTAAAAGTGCTTATGCTCGGGTACATGAACGAAGAAGCCTATACCAAAACACGTGCAGAAAATCGAGTAACCTTTTTTTCTCGCTCAAAAAATCGCTTATGGACCAAAGGTGAGGCGTCTGAAAACTATTTAGATGTGGTCAATATATCCATTGATTGTGATCAAGATACCATTTTGATTCAAGCGAAGCCAGCAGGGCCAACTTGCCATTCGGGAACAGATACCTGTTTTAATGAATCAAATGTTGATAATGCGGCGTGGTTAGATCACTTGAAGCACATTATTCGATCACGTAAAAGCGCATCGGCAGATACGTCATATACGGCTTCCTTATTCGATGCGGGCACGCACAAAATTGCTCAAAAAGTTGGTGAAGAAGCAGTCGAATTGGTCATAGAAGCCTTAATGAAAAACGATGATTTGTTCAAAGGGGAAGCAGCTGATTTAATTTTCCATTTATTGGTTTTATTGGAAGATCGAGGAATTGGGTTAGAAGAAATCGTTAAGACATTACAAGCTAGACATCAGAAATAACATGATTGGATTTATTATTCGCTATATCATAATTGCCGGAGTGGTCATGATTATACCTCGATATTTGAAAGGAATCACCGTAGATGGATTTACAACGGCATTAGTAGTCGCGCTAGCTATGGGATTTTTAAATTCCTTTGTAAAACCTATTTTGAAAATTATCAGTTTGCCGATAACCTTTATGACACTTGGGTTATTTTCACTGGTAATTACCGTAGGAATGGTTTATTTGGTTGAAGTATATGTTCCTGGCTTTAAGGTAAGCGGATTCATTGCTCCTCTAATCTTCAGCTTCGTGGTTGGATTTACAAATTCAGTGGTGGGGATGATAACTAAATAAATTACAAAGGAACACCGTTTTGGAATGTAATTTCGGTAGCTAAGCCCATGGCGCTGAAACGAAAAGCAATTGATTTTGCTTGCGATGGTTTTTGTTGGCATTGCGGCCCCGGCTCCAAAAAGTATACATAATATTCTTGATTCCGATCAGCTAGTTGTTGCAAGTCAGGCTTACCCAAAATACCATCTATATTGTTTGAAGTGGCGGCTTGAAAATTCATTTTATGCGCTTTTAACCAGGCAATTTGTTGGCCACGCTTTCCACCACATGCCCCCCGATCTTGCTTAAATGCTTCCGCATCAAAACCTGTGAGGTCTGGCTGATGCGTACAAGCGCTAAATAATAGAGCAAAGATGAACAAAATGAAATACTTCATATGATTGAGTTAGAGCACAAAAGTAAAGAAATGTCAGTAAATTGAACCATTAAATTCAGCGCGTGAATATTTTAATTTGCCCAGATAAATTCAAATCATCCTTAACGGCTCAAGAAGCGGCAGAAGCACTAGCCAAAGGAATTTTAACCAAACGGAAAAATTCTGTAATCCAAATCGTTCCACTCGCAGATGGTGGTGAGGGTACGTTAGAAATGATACAAAAAATTCATGGGGGTGCTTGGCAAACGCATACGGTGAATGACCCCCTAGGCAGACCTATACATGCGGCATTTTTGTGGCTTGCCGACCAAAAGACTGCTTATATCGAAATGGCGCGCTGTTCTGGTCTCCAACTACTTAGCAAAAAAGAACAGAATCCACTGAAAACGAACACGTTTGGAACAGGGGAGTTAATTCAACAAGCGGCTAAAAAAGGGGCAGAAATGATTGTTTTAACAATAGGGGGCTCAGCTACGAACGAAGCAGGAATAGGCATGGCGGCTGCGCTCGGTTATCAATTTCTTGATAAAGCCGGAAATAACTTAGAGCCAATTGGCGAAAATTTAGTCCAAATCGCAAAAATTCAAGGACAAAATCCATTCCCTAAGATCCAATTTATTGTACTTACAGATGTCGACAATCCTTTACATGGACCACAAGGTGCGGCACATATTTTTGCCAAACAAAAAGGGGCAAGTGCAACATCAATTAAACAATTAGACAAAGGTCTAATTAATGTATCTCAATGGCTTCCGGATGAATTACCTGGGGCGGGTGCAGCTGGAGGCTTAGGTGCTGGGGCAGTTTATTTTTTAGGGGCAAATATAGTCTCTGGAGCAGAATGGCTTCTGAATAAAGTACACCTAGATCGTGCTATTCGTAAAGCCGACTATATTATCACTGGGGAAGGGAAAATAGACCAACAAACATGGTCGGGCAAGTTAGTGGCCAATGTCGTGGGGCGCGCCGACAAGCAATTTAAACAGACTATATTGGTATGTGGGACGTTTGAGGATGAAGATAAAATACCTTTGTTTATGGATGCTAAAGACATTTATAGCGTTCTGAGCGAATCTAAAAGTACAGCAGACGCGATGGCTAATGCGGCTTCTTATTTAGAAGTGATTGGCGAAAAAATAGCGCTTAAGTACTTATAATTGTGCCAGTTTTTGAGCGGCTTCTTTCAAAACATCGTCATTTTTGGCGAAGCAAAAACG
>CAMCXW010000060.1 GCA_945883625.1 Spirosoma fluviale | reverse complement strand
TTTTTTTTAAACAAAGTGCGCACATGATCGTTACTACATCGAATATAAATATGACATTCTTATGAAAAGAGATGAATTTTTGACGACACTGACGGGCAGTTTTTCTGCTGTGTGTTTGGCATGCATGACTACTGCATGTTCGGAAGATCAAATGGGAGCTCCTAGCGCAATGAATACGCCGGCTGGAGCCACAAGTGGGAGTACGATAAACTTAGAAACCGAATTAAAGGCGGTCAATAATTTTATTGCCAAAAATGGGTTTATTGTTATCCGCACCGCGACAGGAAATACGGCTGCTAGCTTTGTCGCCTTTTCATCTGTGTGTCCACATGCCGGGGCGACGGTTGAATATAAAGAAAGTTCATCTTCGTTTTTGTGTGCGGCACACGGGTCAACATTCAGTTCATCGGGAGCTCTTACGCAGGGACCGGCTACGGTAGGCTTAACCAAATATGATGTGGAAATCACAGGTCTTACCTTACGCGTGAAAGCTTAAGAACATTAATTTTCTTTATAAAAAGCATAATGAAATTAATTTTTTTTAATCAATCATCCCTTTTAAGTTTGTGCCATAGACATTTGACTGTTTAGATTCAGTTAGATATTTAATTAATGAAAAAGGGGTAATATTAAAGCCAAGCAGATTTGTTTGGCTTTATTTATTAAAGTGGTTTATTCTGATTTCATCTTTTTTAGCAATGATATAATCCATGAATGCCTTAGCCACAGGCGACGGTTTTTTCTCTTTGTGCCAAATCAATTTCCATGTCGTACTTATTGGAAGTCCACTTCGTGGAATAATCACCAATTGACCACTTTTTAATTCATTTTTTATTCCGATCATGGGCATAATGGAATAGCCTAAACCCGCCATGATGGCTTGTTTAACGGCCTCATTGGATACCAGCTCAATTTTTTTCAAGATATGTATTCCTTGTTTTTTCAAATAATTTTCCATGATTTTTCGTGTTCCTGATCCATTTTCACGAAAAATTAAAGGGAGTTCATTATTAAACTCGCGTAATGAAAAAGTGGGATTTCGTTTGGCAGTTTCTGCATTACCAATCAAGTAAAGATCGTTTTCTAGGATATCAATGTATTCAAAACTAGGGCTATTGACATCCGTCGAGATGAGACTGAAATCGACTTCATTGTTCTCCAAGTTATGAAATACTTTTTCGCGATTCGTCACATCTATACTTATCTCAACCCCTGGATTGGTATTCAAAAACTCCGTCAAAAAATAAGGTAAAACATATTTACCTGTTGACACAATTGAAACTTTAAGTCGGCCCAACAATTGATCTTTAAATGCCATTGTTTTAAAATTAATCGCATATACTTGATCAATTATACCTTCAGCTGATTTCGCAATCTCCATGCCAAAATCAGTCACGTAAATTTTTTTTCCGATGATCTCAATCAAAGGGATTTCAAATTGCGCTTGAAAGTTTTTTATCTGAATAGATACCGCAGGCTGCGTCAGGTTTAATTCTTCTGACGCTTTAGTTATACTCAAGGTTTGTACAACTTTTAAATAAATCTGTAATTGATTTAGTGTATAGTTCATAAAAGAGCTTAATGTATTGTATTATAAACTTAAATAAAAATTATCATACAATGTCACATTACTTTGTAAATAATTTCAAAATGTGAAGAAAGCTTACCTAAGCATTTTAATTTTGTTACATATTTTAGGTATCGTAGTCGGTCTTATTTGTAGCATTTACTCACCCGATCCAATTACCGGTAAGCTTATCGTTTGTGTATTAATTATTCTTTTGTTGAATCTTTTCCGCCTTTTTCTAGGTAATCATTAACGAATAGATGTCTAATTTTGAACTGTTAATTTTTAATCTAAAAAACCCAACACGCCTATTTTTTCTGATAGGAGTTCTTGCCAAACTAGTTAAAAGTGACTTGGAGTTCCCCGCCATTATCATGGAGGTTACCTTCCCGCTCAACATCACCATATGGATGCCACCATTTCTTCAAATTATTCATGGATAGTGTATCCCACTTCAAGGGCCGTAGAATCGTAATTGCCACCATGCATGGTAAAGAACAGGCAATTGCCCCACAGCTAACTAAAGAATTAGGCGTTTATTGCTTTGTGACAGATCAGTTGGATACGGACCAACTAGGGACATTTTCAGGAGAGATAAATCGGATAGATAGCCCGCTTGAAGCCGCGCGAAAGAAATGCCAAATGGCCATGGACATCGCTTCAGTAGACCTAGCCATCGCTTCCGAGGGTTCATTTGGACCCCATCCCAGTATCCCGTTCATGCCGGCTCATGAGGAGTTTTTACTCGTCACCGACAAGAAAAATAATTGGGAATTTGTTGTGCGAAAGCTAGAAAGTAACACCAATTACCGCCAAATTACACTGAACTCGCTCGAACCTTTAGACGCTTTTTTAACGCAAGTAAAATTCCCGACCCACGCCCTCATTGTTAAGAAAAGCGAAAAAGACGCTTCCGTTTGTGTGAAAGGGATTCATGATAAACAGGTGCTTCTCCAAACCATTGAACACTTTTTTAGTCGGTTTGGTCAATGTACAGTTGAAACCGATATGCGGGCCATGCACAATGAAACCCGCATGGGCGTGATTGAAACGATGACAGCTTCACTGATCCAACAAATGAAAACCGTATGTCCCGCTTGTCAAGTACCCGGTTTTCGGCTTCAAGAAAAAGTGCGCGGTTTACCTTGTGCACTTTGTGGCAAACCTACACGAAGTGTCAAGGCAGAAATTTATGCCTGCCAATCATGCACCTATACCGAAAATCGCCCAGCCGGGCATAAAATGTTGAAAGAGGATCCCATGTATTGTGATTTTTGTAACCCGTAAAAAATATGATTACGACTGATATTACGCTTATTTGTGAGCAACTAAATCAAGGGGAGCTAATCGGCTTACCCACCGAAACCGTCTATGGTTTAGCAGCCAATGTATTCAATTCAAAAGCCGTTTCCCAGATATTTGAGACAAAGAAAAGGCCAACGACAAATCCGCTTATCGTGCACGTCGCTTCCATCAGTCAAGCACGTACTTTGGTCAAACGATTTCCTGATAAAGCGGACCAACTTGCCAAACAGTTTTGGCCTGGTCCCTTAACAATGATTTTGCCTAAAAATCAATCGGTTAGCCAATTAGTCACAGCAAATCAAGAAAATGTGGCTATTCGTATTCCGAATCACCCTGCGGCATTGAGTCTTTTAAACCAACTAGATTTTCCGCTTGTAGCGCCCAGCGCTAATCCATTTAATCGCATTAGCCCAACCACCGCTGAACATGTGGAGGCGTATTTTCCCGCTATTTATACCCTAGACGGTGGCGCTTGTCAATCAGGCGTGGAATCAACAATCGTCGGGTTCGAAGGGAATGATGTTGTTTTGCTACGACATGGCGCGATTTCAATCGAGACAATTGAAGAATCAGTAGGCCGAATTTTAAATCGAACAGGCGCTTTAACCCATGCTTCGCTGCCGGGCCAACACGCCAAGCATTATGCGCCAACATGTGAATTGATTGTGACTTATGAGCCGCTATTTATGCTTAGTGCCGTTAAGCAAAAAAGGGTAGGTATTCTGTGGTTTAAATCTATACAAATAGAAAGTATCCATGTGGACGTGAATCTCGTGCTCGCCCCTAGTGGCGATCCAATAGAAGCCGCAAAAAATCTATTTGCAGCACTTCATACCTTAGATAACATGGAGTTAGATTTAATTATTGTCGAACGACTTCCAGCCTATGGGTTGGGAATTACCATTAATGATCGCTTAGATCGCGCAGCCAACAAATGAAATATGTAATCACCAATGCCCTTGTTGTGAACGAGGGCCAATTAATTCAAACGGATTTGCTTGTATCCGGCGAACGTATCGAACGCATTAGCCCTTGGATTTCCGAACCCCACGCTCAGGTTATTGATCTACTTGGGAATTACTTAATTCCCGGCATGATCGATGATCAAGTCCATTTTAGAGACCCCGGCTTAACTCACAAAGCAGATATCCAAAGCGAATCCATGGCCGCCGTCGCCGGAGGAATTACGTCATTTATGGATATGCCTAACACCATTCCCAATACGCTCACTCGCGAATTGTTAGAAGAAAAGTACCAGCTCGCCGCACAAAAATCATCGGCCAATTACTCCTTTTTTATGGGCGTCACCGCCGCAAATTTGGAAGAAGCTCTTCGAGTCGATAACGAACGTGTTTGTGGAATTACCGACGACGGGCTTTACCTAGAAAATCAAGAAATTCTAGCCAATAACCCGCTATACCTCGAAAAATTATTTTCCCGCGCAGAAACTTTAGTCGCCCTACACAGTGAAGATGATTCAATTATTCGAAAGAACTTACGTCATTACCAACAAGTCTATGGGGACGATATTCCCGTGGAATTCCACCCCGCCATTCGTTCATCCGAAGCCTGCGAAGTGGCGACAAAGCGGGTACTCGAAATTCAAAAGCGGCACAATAACCGCCTCCATTTCTTTCACATCTCGACCGGCGCCGAAGCAAAATTGTTTAGCCCGGGACCCATCTCCGAAAAACGCGTAACCGCAGAAGCGTGTATTCACCATCTCTGTTTTTCGGATGCCGACTACCCTTCGTTGGGAAGTACAATCATGTGGAATCCCTCGGTGAAATCGGAAGCCGATCGATTGGAATTAGTAAAGGCATTAGAAGATGGGCGCATAGACCTCATCGCTACGGACCATGCGCCCCACAGCCTCGAGGAGAAATCCGGCACGTATCTTCAAATCAAATCGGGTGCTCCGATGGTCCAGCACGCCCTATTAATGCTTTTCGAACTAGTTGGCCGCAGCGAGTTATCCCTCACAACCTTAGTGAACAAGACAAGTCACCGCGTCGCAGATTGCTACCGCATGGTAGATCGCGGTTACATCCGGGAAGGTTATTTCGCTGATCTCGTCGAAGTGGCTCCATCAAATCCCTGGACCGTTACTTCGGATTCACTCGCTTATAAATGTGGGTGGGCACCTGTCGTGGGACGAACATTTGAACATGAAATTAAGCGCACGTTTGTGAGCGGTCACCTCGCATACGAGGCAGGAAAATTCAATCCAGAAAAATCTGGAAAACGCTTACAATTTGCCAAAATTAGATAATCAGACAATGCAATTTTTTATCACAGGAATAGGTACGGAGATTGGGAAAACCGTTGTTTCAGCCATTTTAACTGAATACCTTCAAGCGGATTATTGGAAACCCGTACAATCCGGAGATTTACATTGGACCGATACCATGAAAGTTCAATCACTCATATCAAATACAAAATCGGTGTTTCATCCGGAGAGGCACCGACTAAACGCCCCGCTTTCTCCACATGCCTCGGCTGCGTTAGATGGAGTTCAAATTGAGCTTTCTGATTTTACATTACCGCAGACTTCTAATCATTTAATTGTCGAGGGAGCCGGAGGTTTGATGGTTCCGCTCAATGATCAAGATGTGATGCTGGATCTCATCCAACAAATACAAATTCCTGTTATTCTTGTTTCCAGAAATTACCTAGGAAGCATTAACCATACCATGTTATCCATTGAGGCTTTGCAGCATCGTCAGATTTCGATTGCCGGAATTGTCTTTAATGGCGAACCCAATGCCGCAACGGAAACATTCATCGAGAAATATAGCCAGCCTCCTGTTCTTTTTCGGGTAGGAGATCTCCCGGAAATTAGCCCGAAAGTCATCAGTAAATTCATCAAAGAAATGAATATCGATTCACTGAAATTAATGTAGTATCCAAGTGATATTTAATTGAATTTCGGTAAGTTTGAAACATGTGAGCTTTAGGGCTCTGAACCTATTGACCATTCATGAAACAATTACAATCACTCGATTACGTCGTATTTCTATTATATTTTATCTCCGTCACCAGTTATGGCTATTGGGTATACCATCGAAAAAAGAAAACCGAGATTACCACGAAGGACTTTTTTCTTGCTGAAGGATCACTAACGTGGTGGGCCATCGGTGCATCTTTATTAGCCTCCAATATTTCTGCCGAACACTTCATCGGCATGTCCGGCTCCGGATTTGCGATTGGTTTAGCCATCTCCTCCTACGAATGGATGTCGGCAGCCGCACTCGTAATCGTTGCCATTTTCTTTGTTCCCATCTTCCTAAAGAATAAAATTTATACAATGCCACAGTTTTTGTCGCAGCGCTACAACAATACCGTCGCGACAATTATGGCTGTTTTTTGGTTGTTGTTGTATGTCTTTGTCAACCTAACATCGATTCTGTACTTGGGAGCTTTGGCGATCGAAAGCATCACATCCATTCCCTTTTTATATGCCATGATAGGTCTCGCTCTATTCGCTATTTTCATCACCTTGGGTGGGATGAAGGTGATCGGATACACGGATTTTATTCAGGTAATTGTCTTGATTATTGGTGGCCTCGTGGTGACTTATTTGTCTCTCGATATGGTTTCTGATCGTTTTAACAGCGGAGGCGTTTTCGGTGGATTGTTGGAGTTGCGCACGCAGGCCGACGACCATTTTCACATGATTTTTTCGGAGGGAGATAAGTACTACGACGTACTACCCGGCTTTGCAATTTTATTTGGAGGTATGTGGATTAATAACCTAAACTATTGGGGGTGTAATCAGTACATTGTCCAACGGACTTTGGGAGCGGATTTGCCAACAGCCCGAGCGGGAATTTTGTTTGCCGCCTTTTTAAAATTATTGATGCCACTTATTTGTGTCATCCCGGGGATCGCGATGTATGTCTTATACCAAAATGGCGCTTTCCAAAATGAAATGACTATTGCCGGAATCGTGAAGCCGGACCATTCGTATCCTACCCTCATGAATTTGTTACCTGCCGGACTAAAAGGGCTTTCTTTTGCAGCTTTAACGGCTGCAATCGTGGCCTCATTGGCCGGGAAAAGTAACAGTATTTCAACTATTTTTAGTTTAGATATTTATAAAAAATCCCTTAACCCAAATGCTACAGAGGCCCAAACAGTTTGGGTTGGACGCATCGCAATTTGGGTATCATTTGGGATTGCTTTGTTGATTGCTCCGCAATTACGCCAACTCGAACAAGCCTATCAGTTTATCCAAGAGTATTCTAATTACTTGACGCCAGGAGCCTTCGCTTTGTTCTCTTTGGGCCTATTTTGGAAGCGGACTACCTCGTCGGCCGCCATCGTCGCCGCAGTCGCTTCCATTCCACTCGTCGTTTTGTTCAAAAACTTACACACGTTTATCGGCGGGAATCCTATTCCATTCCTGAATGTGACGATGTGGGTCTATCTGCTCTTGGTCGCATTGATGGTAGTGATCTCTTTGGAAGATCGCAATTCAAAAGATAATCCAAAAGGATTGGATGTGGAGCGCGCCGACTTCCTTGTATCGAAGCAGTTTGCGATTATTTCCATTTTAGTCATGGGAATAGTAGCCGCACTATATACTGTTTTTTATTAAAGATTTGTTGGGGCACGTTCAATGCCCCAACAATCTTATAAAACCTTTTCTGTATCCGTTGTAAACAAACGCGTACTTACCGTATACGTTCCCCCATTCGGGTCTTTGTATTTCAAATCCATGTAAAAAGCTTGGTATCCTTTTTTCACAAAAGGAATCGTATATTTTACTGTTGACCCCTCATATTTTACCCGACGCGTTTGCCATAAATTATTTCGGAAATCCCGATCAGCCGAAGTCGTTGCCCATATTGCAGCCTCTACTAATTCCTCCGGTTTTGCTTGCACCGTTAATTCAAACCCATCCTTACCTTTCACCACATTCCAGGTGCTTACTGGGTAATCCTTGTTTTGTAAAGTCAAACCAAAGAACGCACTCAATCCTTCAAGCGCTTGTTTTCCACCCGCCAAATCATGTCCGGCATTCGGTACATAGTGGATTAAATTTTTTCCAGGAATTTGATCGAAATAAAGCTTGATGGCATCAGCAGTCCAGTAGGGGTCGTTTGTGCCAACAAATATCATCTTGGGAACGGTCAGTTTCTCCCGATAGGAATAAGGATCAATCATTGCTGTAATCGCCTTACCGTCAGGGCTTTCTGTGCTTTGTGGGATACCTATTTTGACATAATCTTCTATTTGGTCACTATATTCGCCATAAGTTTCAAGTTGGTAACTTAGGGATTTTGGCATGTTTAACATGTCGATCACCATGGGCCCAATTGCTTTTACGCGCTTATCGTCGATGGCGCTCGACAACCAGGTGGTCCATCCGCGCTTCGATGCGCCAGCAATCACAAAATTTGTGACGGCATGTTTTGTCTTTTTGGCAACAAATTCCTGAATAGCATCCATGCTACGAACAGTGGACTTTACCATTGGGAATAACAAGGGCCATGTGTAATCTTTATTTTTACGGAATTCGTTTAGGGTATACGTAATCAATTCGTCTTCTGTTTTTCCACCATAAAACGGTTGATTAGGTACCTGTTTGATTAGGGCAACCACCGCTTTATTCTTTGACGCAATCGCATTTAAAACAGGCCATAATTTATCTTCTTTACTCCAGTTCGGTTGCTCATCTTTATTACTTCCGCCCGTGATGAAAAGTAGTGCGCCGTCGTATTGCACGGTTGACGGAATGATAATGGTAAGTTGGTGCCGCCACATGATCCCTTGCCATTTTTGCGAAGTCAATACGAGCTGATATGCTTTGGCGCCACCGAAGTTGGCAGAATCCTTTAGTTCCCAAGCATAGTTTTGGTCGCCATTCGTAAGGTAATTTTTTAAGGCATTTTCGGGTTTAATTTTGGATTGAGAAAATCCAAGTAATGGGATCAATAGGAAGATGATTCCGGCTAATCGATTTTTCATAGGTGAGTTAAATAGT
>CAMCXW010000059.1 GCA_945883625.1 Spirosoma fluviale | reverse complement strand
AGGTAATTAATTTCATCTACATGCGCATCAAAAACTAATTCGTCATGAACCGTCAAAATCATTCGCGATTTTAGGTTTTCCCGTTCAATAAACGATTGAATCTGAATCATAGCCACTTTGATCATATCTGCCGCAGAACCCTGAATAGGCGCATTAATTGCATTTCGTTCCGCAAAACTCCGCTCATTCATATTGGGAGATAAAATATCACGCAAATAACGACGACGGCCGAGTACCGTTTCAACATACCCCAGTTCACGCGCTTGGGTAATGGTCGCATCCATGTATGATTTGACATTTGGAAACTCGACAAAATATTGATCGATAATTTCCTTCGCTTCCGTCCGCGAGATGCCTAAAGAACCTGCTAAACCAAAGGCCGATTGACCATAAATAATCCCAAAATTTACCGCTTTGGCCCGTCGGCGCAATTCAGAAGTTACTTCATCCAAACTAACCTTAAATACCTTAGCTGCTGTTGCCTTATGCACATCGATTCCCTGATTAAAAGCGTTCAACATCGCTTCATCTTTGGCAAAGGCAGCCATAATGCGCAACTCAATCTGCGAGTAATCAGCCGATAGAATCTGATAATTTGAATCACGTGGAATAAATGCCTTACGAATTTCACGTCCTCTAGGCGTCCGAATCGGTATATTTTGCAAATTGGGATCCTTGGAAGACAAACGCCCCGTCGCCGTAACCGCCTGCATAAAAGATGTATGAATACGTCCTGTTTTGGGTGAAATCAATTGCGGAAGGGCGTCCACGTAGGTCGACTTTAACTTCTGTAATTCCCTGAAATCAAGAATTAAACGGGCAATTTCATGTTCAGATTCCAACTTAGATAAAACCTCTTCGCCCGTCATGTATTGACCCGTTTTGGTTTTTTTTGCCTTTGGATCTAGTTTTAATTTCTCAAATAAGATCTCACCCAATTGCTTGGGAGATGCCACATTGAATTCTTGACCCGCAGCCTCAAAGATTTTTTGTTGGACTTCCCTCGAATCAACCTCAAGCGTCTTGGACATTTCTTGCAAGAAAGCGACGTCTAGATTTACCCCTTCACATTCGATTTTGGATAGTACCCGTGCTAAGGGCATTTCTACGTCCATCAATAATTCAATGGCTTTGGGATTTTTGGCCAAATGCTCATCCAAAAATGGCTTGATTTGGAGTGTAACATCAGCATCTTCAGCTGCATATTCTTTAATGTCCTCAATGTCAACATCCCGCATATTACCTTGCTTGACACCTTTTTTACCTATCAACGTTTCGATGGACAATGGCTCATACTGCAAATAAGACATGGCCAATGCGTCCATATTATGCCGTTTTTCAGGTTCGATTAGGTAGTGTGCGAGCATAGTATCGTAGGTTATTCCCTTGATTTCAATGCCATAATTCGCCAATACACTCATATCGTATTTAATGTTCTGAGCTACTTTTTGAATGGCTTCATTCGCGAAAAGATCTTTGAATACGTCAACAAGTGATTGTGCTTCTGTTTGATCCTCAGGGAATGGTACGTAAAATGCCTCCCCTTTTCGGTAAGCAAAGGACATTCCCACGAGCTCCGCTTCTACAACCGACAAACTCGTCGTTTCCGTATCGAAACAAAAAGTGGTTTGTCGGCCTAAAAATCCAATCAAAGACTTCACTGCCGCTTCGCCTTGAACCAAATGATATTGATGTGCCGTATTCGACAAATTATTAAAGTGGGAAACTTTTTCTTCCGCCTCCTCTTCCAACATAAATCCTGCCGGTGTAGCAACGGGTGACCCAAACATATCCATTTGATTGGAAGCCACTTTAGGGCTTGCTTTGGGTTTGGGTGCTACGGGTTCTGGATCCTCACCTAGGATGCGCCTGCGTAACGTTCTGAATTCTAGTTCATCCAATAAAGGTTCTAATAATTCACGATTAGGCTCTGTTTTGAGTAATTTTTCTTCTTCGTATTCGATAGGAACCTCACACAAGATGGTTGCCAAATGACGTGAAAGTATGCCTTGCTCTTGAAAGTTTTCCAAGTTTTCACGCAGTTTCCCTTTTAGCTTATCGGTATTTTTAAATAGGTTCTCCATCGAACCATACTCTTCAATCAATTTCTGTGCGGTCTTTTCTCCGACCCCGGGAACACCTGGAATATTATCAACCGCATCTCCCATTAAACCAAGCATATCAATGACTTGGTCCACGTTTTGAATGTTCCATTTTGAACAAACTTCTTTGGGCCCTAGGACCTCAACACCCTTGCCCATGAAGGCTGGTTTATACATTTTGATCCGCTCTTCGACCAGTTGGCCATAATCCTTATCCGGCGTCATCATATACACTTCGATATCTGGATTAGCGCGAACGGCTTTTTTAGCGATTGTTCCAATGATGTCATCGGCTTCATACCCATCCAAGATTAAAATGGGAATATCCAAGGCCTCGACTAATTTCTTGACGTAGGGAATGGCTATGGTAATATCCTCCGGTTGCTTTTCCCGTTGGGCTTTGTAAGGCGTGTATTCAACGTGCCGGAACGTGGGTGCCGACGTATCAAAGGCGACGCCCAAATAATCAGGTTTTTCCTTTTGAATCACTTCCAAAATGGTGTTTGTAAAACCAAAAACGGCACTAGTATTGATCCCTTTTGATGAAATTCGGGGTGTTTTGGCAAACGCAAAATGGGCGCGATAAATCAGCGCCATCGCATCAAAAAGGAATAATTTTTTCATAGAAATTGACTAATTTTGGACGAGCAGAAAGCCCGCTCAAAGATAAGAAATAAAAATTCTGAATTATGAATTTAGCTGCCCTTCGTGAGAATTATCAAAAAGGTGAACTTTTAGAAACCACAGTACATATTGATCCGATTGAGCAATTTAAAATTTGGTTTCAAGAAGCGTCAAATGCCAAAGTTATTGAGCCCAATGCAATGTTTTTGAGTACAGTGGGGCATGACAATAAACCAGCCGGTCGGATTGTCTTGTTAAAACATGTAAATGAGGCTTTCTCTTTTTTCACGAATTACCACTCGCGCAAAGGGGCTGAATTAGCACAGCACGCGCATGCTTCCTTGACCTTCTTTTGGGGGGAATTGGAGCGCCAAGTGCGCATTGAAGGAAATGTCCATAAGATGTCGGAAGTCCTTTCGACCGAATATTTCCACCAAAGACCGCGTGAATCTCAATTAGGCGCTTGGGTTTCAGACCAAAGCGCACGCGTAGAATCTCGCGAATATTTAGAACAACGCTATGCCGAATTAGCCAAAACGTATGAGGGAAAAGAAATCCCGAAACCGGTACATTGGGGAGGTTACGAGCTAATCCCCTCCTATTTCGAATTCTGGCAAGGCAGACCCTCTAGACTACATGATCGAATTGTGTACGAGAAGAATGGGCAGACATGGGAGCGGTATCGAATAGCACCGTAAAGAGGTTAGAGCTAAGAGGTAAGAGGTGAGAGGTCTTTAAACTTGCCTTCGGACTATTTCCCTCCGGACTAAGTCCCTCCTAGCGACTGACAACTGACCACTTTTATCAGTTTATTAGTCATTTTCCGAATTAGACTTTTTTGTTTTTGCCCTTATGTTTGTTTTCAAATAACCAATTAATGCAAAAGCCTCAATCCTACCCAATCCCAGAGCAAAATATAGATGAATCGACAATAGAAGATTCTCAAGATAATTTAATCCCACATTGGCATAAAATCATTGTTGGTGAACGCCTCCGCACTAGGAATAAATCAGAAAATTACAACATGTGCTGGGAAGAAATTATCCAACGACTTAAAAGTCAGCATGAAAATCTATAAAATCGTTTCGCCTCCGGACTAATTCCCTTCGGACTGATGACTGACGACTAGCGACTGGCTACTGCCCACTCTTACCTCTCACCTCTTACCGCTCACCTCTCCTAGTCCTCCCTCCTCGGATCTACCCGCCAGCCCAATTTTCTCAATTGCTGCACCCGCAACGTGCGATGCCCAAATTCCTCCATCACCACGCCCTGCATCCAATACACCCCATTCCCTCGAAACGAGTACTTTTTCAAATCAGCCGGAAAATGAACCGTATCAAAAAACTCACCACGCACATCCACAAAATACCCGAAATACATCCGGTCGCCCGACTTCGTGCGCGTCGGCTTTAAAGTCACCAAATAGCCCAAAATATCCCCCCGATCATACGCTAAATCCGCATTCAATAAGGTATGCGGTAAATCCGATACCAAATCATAGGGCGAACACAACGGAAAACCCAATATCTCCCACTGATCAAACGCATCCTCCGCCGGATCATGCAACAAGTCCGGAAATACACCCAAATCCGACACCTCATCCCCAAACATCTCCATCGCCACCACCGGCGCAGCCTTCCCCTGAAAACGTGCATGCGCCTCCCAAAGCAACGGCTTCTTCTCCACACCTAAATGTCGGAAAGCCCCCACCCGAATCAATAAAATCGCCTGCTCCAAACCCAAAGAAACCCGATGCACAAAATCTTCCCAAGACCGAAAAGGCCCTCCCTGCCTCCGCGCCTCTAATAAATCCTGAATCACCCGCTTCTCCAAACCCTTCACATGTACCCAACCCATCCAAACCACCAACCCGCGAATCGACGTCAAATAATCACTCGTATTAATTTCCGGCGCCTCCACCTGCGCCCCACAACGCCTAGCCTCATGCACATAAAACTCAGTCCGGTAAAATCCCCCAAAATTATTAATCACCGCCACCATAAACTCCAGCGGATAATAGGTCTTTAAATACAAACTTTGGTAACTCTCCACCGCAAACGACGCCGAATGCGCCTTCGAAAACGAATAACCCGAAAAACTCTCCATCTGACGCCAGACCTCCCGCGAAACCGCCTCCGCATAGCCCTTCGCCGCACAATTCGTAAAAAACGCCTCCCGAATCCGCTCAAATTCCGCACGTGATCGGTGTTTGCCCGACATCCCCCGCCGCAACACATCCGCCTCCGCCAAACTCAAACCCGCAAAATAATGCGCCACCTTAATCACATCCTCCTGATATACCATCACACCATAAGTCTCCTTCATCAGCTCACCCATCAACGGGTGCACCGGCTCATACGAATCCGGCGCATGATACCGCTCAATATAGGCCTTCATCATTCCAGACGACGCCACGCCCGGTCGGATAATCGACGAAGCTGCTACCAAGGTTATGTAATCTTGGCAGTCCAACTTCTTCAATAACTGCCGCATGGCGGGTGATTCAATGTAAAAACAACCCATGGTTTCGTGCCGCATCAACTGCCCACGAATCCCCTCATCCTGCATAAAATCCTGCACCCGATGCACATCCACATCCACCCCACGATTCACCCGAATGATATCCACCGACTCCTTAATATGCCCCAAACCGCGTTGCGACAAAATATCAAACTTCGCAAAACCAATCTCCTCCGCTACATACATATCAAACTGGCAGATTGGAAAACCCTTGGGCATAGGTTCTAACGCCGTATACGCAAACAAAGGCTCCTCCGAAATCAGGATCCCCCCCGCATGAATACTCAGGTAATTCGGGAAGTCCAATAACAAATTACCGTACTTCACAATCAACATGTGAATCTCTGAACTCACCTCCCGCATCGCCGTGGCGGGGTCCAACCACGCATCGATTTCGGCTTTAGGTAGCCCAAAAACCTTTGCCAATTCACGGTAAATCGACTTATCCCGAAACGTCACATACGTAGCTAGCAGACACACATGCTTCGCCCCATAACGCTTAAAGATATAATCAATGATGTCATTGCGCTCATCCCACGAAAAGTCAATATCAAAATCCGGCGGACTCGTCCGATGCGGATTAATGAAGCGCTCAAAATACAAATCCAAGGCCACCGGATCCACATCCGTAATCCCCAAACAATAGGCCACAATCGAGTTCGCCCCCGAACCACGCCCCACATGAAAATAACCTCGAGAACGTGCATAGCGAATAATATCCCACGTAATCAGAAAATACGCATCAAAATGCAACTCATGAATCACCTTCAATTCCTTCTCGACCCGCGCCTTCGCCTCCCGATCCGAACGCGGATAGCGATAACGCAAACCCTCATAGGCCAGTTTAGTCAATAGCGCCAAATCATCCTCCCGACTCGAGCCATACAAACGTCGATTCTTGGGTAATTTAAAATCAAAGTGAAAGGTGCAGTTGGCCAGCAACTGCTCAGCGGCATCTAGTAATCCCGGATAATCCCGACAAGTCTCCCGCAACTCTTCCGGCGTGTACATTCGCTCATCTTCCTGCGCCTGCGCCTTGGGTGAAAGCTTGCTCAACAAGACATTTTGGTCAATCGCCCGCAATAGACGGTGCATCGAAAAACCCTGCTTGTTCAAGAACGTGACCGGTTGGCACCACACCATCCCACCCAAATCCTTCACATTCCACAAAGCCTTCAAATCTGTCCCCCGAACACCCCAGCGTTCATTTTTGCCGAGAGTTTGCAAACTCCGCCGCCGACTAAACGGAAAAATCGTCCAGACATCCTCCCATTCCGGAGGTCGCTCCGGCCAATCGCCGCCAGCCAATAAAATCTGAGAAGCAAAGGCATTAATTTGTGCTAAACCTGCGGGGTTCCGCGCCAGGCAGACATAGCCTTTGGTAAATTCCATCCCCACGACTGGCTTAATCCCCGCTTCTGTACACGCCTGTACAAAATCGAAAACCCCAGAAGCGCGGTGAATATCCGTTAAGGCCAATACCTGAATTCCACGCGCCACCGCCGCTTCCACCAGCTGATCAGGCGAAAGCGTTCCATAACGGAGGCTATAAAAGGAGTGACAATTCAAGTACATGGGCTATTCCAACTTAGGTCCTAAGGCATTTCGACGCTCTCCGCGCTCCATCAGTCCACTCGCCCGCAAAACAGAAAAATCACCGTAGCGATTTCGGAGATTATCCATGGCGCCATACAAAGGCACCAAGCGCGCGCCATCATCAAATAGACTCAACTGCTCCTGCCCTTGCAATAATTTGGAAAAGCGCACCCCAATCAGCCGAATCAACAGTCGGCGATCATACAATTTCTCAAACAACTCATGTACCGCCGGAATCAGCCGATGATCACTCGCAGACGCCGGAATACTGATTTGTCGGGTATGCGTATCAAAATTCGAATAGCGCAATTTAACCGTGATGCAAGAAGTGCATTGGCCGAGTTTGCGGAGGTCGTAGGCCAACTGCTCTGTTAAGGAGCCCAAGATCCGATGCAACAACTTCACATCCGTCGTGTCTTGCTCAAACGTAATCTCCTTCGAGAGCGACTTTTGTTCCGAATAAGGGACGACGGGACGTAAATCGATGCCATTGGCCCGCTCCCACAACATGACACCGGATTTACCAAAAGTGCGTTCCAAGATCTTCAGTGGCATTTGGCTGAGGGTACCCACATGCACAATACCCATGTTTCGGAGGGTTTGGGCCGTTACGGCTCCGATCATGGGAATCTTGCCAACTGCCATCGGCGCTAAGAAAGCCTTCTCCTCTCCCGGTAATACCTGAAATTGGCCCGCAGGTTTGACGTGATTCGTCGCGACTTTGGAAACTGTTTTATTAACGGATAGGCCAAAGGAAATCTGCAAACCAGTTTCCTTGTGAATCTTTAGACGTAAATCTGTCGCAAATTGATACGAACCAAAAAACCGCTCCATACCCGTCATATCCAAATAAAACTCATCGATTGACGCCTTCTCTACCACGGGTGCCCGGTCCATAATCATCCGCGTCACCCAATCCGAATGCTGTGCATACGCCTCAAAATCCCCACGCAACACCAGCGCATCCGGACACAACTTCAAAGCCATGCGCATGGGCATCGCCGAACGTACCCCAAACGCACGTGTCTCATAACTGCAAGCCGCGACAACGCCTCGGTCCGACAAGCCTCCCACGATCACGGGTTTCCCCACGAGACGCGGATCTCGGAGTCGCTCGACGGAGACAAAGAACGAATCTAGGTCCATGTGCACAATGGCGCGATCTTGCATAAATTTGGTAGCTATTTTGGTAATTCGAATACCTTTCGTAACTTCGATGAGTATACGATTAAATATTGGATACGAATTTTATTCATTTTACTTAAATAAGCAAATCGCATGAGCACTTTTTTTAGTCAGAATTTACGTTTTTTACGCAGCAAGATGTCCGAGAAAACATCGCAAGAAAAACTGGCTGAATTAATCAACATCAAGAAGCCCACCTTGGGCTCTTACGAATCCGGCAGAGCAGAACCTAAATATGCCGATCTCATCGAAATAGCTGAGTTTTTCAAGGTAGAAGTGGATGAATTACTCAAGGAAGATCTTTCGAAAAGACTTCCTGGAATGGCCAACAAGCCTAAGCTACGTATTTTAGCCACCACGGTTGATTCCAATAATGAGGAGAATATCGAGATGGTACCTGTCAAAGCTTTGGCAGGATATACCGCTTCCTATGACGACGTAGAATTCATTCAAGAACTCCCCACCTTCCAAGTACCCTTCTTACCCCGCGACAAAAAATACCGTGTATTCCCCATCAAAGGCGAATCCATGTTGCCCTTACAGCCCGGCTCACTTGTCTTCGCAGAATACGTAGAAGACTGGACCGCCATTAAAGACGGAACGATTTGTATTGTTGTGACGCGCGAAGACGGTGTCGTATTGAAACAAGTCATTAATCACTTGGCCGACCGCAAAGTATTGATCCTCAATTCTACTAATAAGACCTACGACCCCTACCCGATTCTCGGCTCTGAAATCCAAGAAATCTGGAAGTTCGCCGGGTATTTTCACAGTGATTTCCCAAATGCGGAGTAGCATAGACAGTCACTAGTCACTAGTCGCTAGTCATCAGTCACTAGTAGCTAGTCGTCAGTCGACTCCTTACCTCTTAATTCCAGCGTCTAACGTCTAACGTCCAACGTCTAATAATCATGCTTGCAAAAATCTCCTCCACCCTCGGCATTCCAGAAAACCAAGTACGTAAAACCATTGAACTGCTCGACGAAGGCGCCACAATTCCCTTTATTTCGCGTTACCGAAAAGAAGCAAC
>CAMCXW010000058.1 GCA_945883625.1 Spirosoma fluviale | reverse complement strand
AGCTACATCATCGGCGCATCTTCTGTAGGCACGTTGATTGAATGGTACGACTTTTACATATTTGGTAGTTTGGCGACGGTATTGTCGACCAAATTTTTCCCTACCGACAACCCCACAGCTGCTTTTTTAAACACCTTGGCCACCTTTGCGGCAGGCTTCGTCGTACGACCATTTGGTGCACTTTTTTTCGGAAAGATTGGGGACGTCATTGGCCGTAAATACACCTTTATGGTGACCCTGATGCTCATGGGTGGAGCTACGTTCGCCATTGGTTTAATTCCATCCTATCAGAGCATTGGCGCCCTCGCTCCTATTCTAGTCTTAATTTTACGCTTATTACAAGGTTTAGCACTTGGTGGTGAATACGGCGGAGCGGCCACCTACGTCGCGGAACACTCACCGGAGCACCAAAGAGGCTTTTATACGTCCTGGATTCAAACCACTGCCACACTCGGACTGATCATTTCATTAGGCGTAATCATGCTGACACGCAGCCTCTTATCTGCCGAAGAATTCGATAATTACGGTTGGCGCATCCCCTTCCTCATCTCCATCGTCATGGTCATCGGTTCCATCATCGTCCGTAAAAACATGGCAGAATCTCCTTTGTTCGAAGAGGCCAAAAAGACAGGAAATGTTGCAAAAAACCCCTTAAAAGAATCTTTTGGGAATAAATTGAATTTAAAATTTGTGTTACTTGCGTTGTTTGGAGCCACGATGGGACAGGGTTTGGTGTGGTATACGGGCCAATTTTATGCGCAAACTTTTTTATTAAAAATTTGCCATCTCGAAGAAACCCAAACAAACCTAATATTGGTCATTGGCTTACTCGCCGGAACTCCCCTATTTGTGCTCTTTGGCGCCTTATCGGACAAATTGGGCCGTAAAGGAATCATGTTGGCCGGAATGGCCCTCGCCCTATTCTTGTACCGACCGATTTTTTCCACGATGTACGACTTAGTAGAAACGAAACAAAAAACGGAAGTAAAGGGCTCTATTACCTACGAAAATGGAAATACGATTCGAACCTTTACGGATGGAACTGTTGAAACAATCACCGAAAAAGGTCCAGTTATTCATATCCCAGCCACCGCACAATGGAAAATGATCGGATTGATTTTCTGCCTAATTAGCTTTGTCAGCATGGCCTATGGGCCGATTGCGGCATTTTTGGTTGAATTATTTCCGATAAAAATCAGGTATACCTCCATGTCTTTTCCCTACCACATCGGCAATGGGATTTTTGGCGGATTAATGCCAGCCATAGCAACTTTTTTAGTGACTACGGCATCGAACGATACCACCATAGCGAAACCCTATCTGGAAGGATTAAACTATCCGATCGCCATGATTTCGGTTTGTTTGATCATCGGCCTAGTCTATATGCAGGATGTTAAAATCAAAAAAACATTTCAGCTGAATGGCTTAAAAAGACTTTTAGGCGTCGTTTGGATTATGTTGGGCATCTCAACAGGCCTATACCTTGTATATTTCCAAGCACTTCCCTTATGGGAAAAAGGCGGAAACGACCTAGTCCCAGCCATTATTTATACCTTTATTTTAGCTCCTTTTATCAGCATTGGCATGTCCCTTTTCGGATACTTTGCCTTGACAGGAGAGTTTGACCAAAAAAAACATGCGAATTAAAAGTTTACAAGAATACCAGGAGGCGTATTCCCTAAGTGTAGAAAAACCGGAACAATTTTGGGCTGATATTGCCAACGAGTTTGATTGGATTAAACCGTTTACCAAAGTTCTTGACTGGAGCTTTGATGACTATTCGGTCAAATGGTTCGAGGATGGCCAAATGAATATTACGGCTAATGCATTGGATAGGCATCTGAAAACCATTCCGGATCAGGCAGCGATTATATATGAACCCAATGAGCCAGGCGATGAAGCGATTACTCTAACTTATCGTGAATTACACACGCGCGTTTGCAAATTCAGCAATGTGTTAAAAGCACAAGGGGTAAATAAAGGAGATCGCGTATGCATTTATATGCCCATGATTCCGGAATTAGCGATTGCAGTCTTAGCTTGCGCGCGCATCGGTGCCATTCACTCGGTAGTTTTCGGTGGTTTTTCCGCACAATCCATTTCAGATCGGGTCAACGATTCGCAATGTAAATTGGTCATCACAACCGATGGCGCCGTGCGCGGAAATAAAACCATTCCGATGAAGGAAACGGTGGATGACGCATTGCTTTCATGCCCTTGTGTAGAAACGGTTATCGTTAAAATACGTACCAAAACACCGATTTCCATGTTGAAAGGACGTGATCTTTGGTGGGAAGAGGAGGAAATGCAGGCATCTGGCATTTGCGCTCCAGAGGCCATGAATGCCGAAGATCCTTTGTTTATACTCTACACATCTGGCTCAACTGGTAAACCGAAAGGGGTCGTTCATACCTGCGGCGGTTACATGGTTTACACGGCCTATACGTTTGCCAATGTTTTCCAATATAATCTAGGCGATGTATTTTTCTGTACGGCGGATATTGGTTGGATCACTGGCCACTCCTATTTGGTGTATGGTCCCTTATTAAATGGCGCCATTTCGGTATTATTTGAAGGTATCCCAACGTACCCAGATGCGGGTCGTTTCTGGGATATTATCAAACGTCATCAAGTGAATATTTTCTATACAGCACCTACGGCAATCCGTTCATTGATGGGCTTTGGCGATGCGTTCTTAGTAGGAAAGGATTTGAGTTCACTTCGTGTACTCGGATCTGTGGGTGAACCCATCAACGTGGAAGCATGGCAGTGGTACGACGAAAAAATCGGCAAGGGTAATTGCCCGATCGTCGATACGTGGTGGCAAACTGAAACGGGAGGTCTAATGATTTCACCAATTGCCGGCATTACACCTTTAAAACCTGCTTTTGCAACACTTCCGTTACCGGGAGTTCAGCCAATACTTGTAGATGAAAACGGCAACGAAATTGAAGGCAATGGGGTTAACGGAAACTTATGTATCAAATATCCTTGGCCATCCATTATCCGGACGACCTACGGGGATCACGAGCGATGCAAAACAACGTATTTCTCGACTTATCCCGGATTGTATTTCACGGGTGATGGATGTATGCGTGATGAGGATGGATATTACCGAATTACCGGTCGGGTCGATGACGTCATGAATATTTCGGGTCACCGCATTGGTACAGCAGAGGTAGAAAATGCCATCAATATGCACACGGGAGTTATCGAATCTGCGGTGGTTGGTTATCCTCATGATGTCAAAGGCCAAGGAATCTATGCCTATGTCATCTGTGAGCACCCTACAATCAATGATGAATTAACACGTAAAGATATTTTGGCTACGGTGGCGCGTGTGATCGGGCCAATTGCCAAACCAGATAAAATTCAGTTTGTGACAGGTTTACCCAAAACTCGCTCAGGCAAAATCATGCGACGTATTTTACGAAAAGTTGCCGAAGGGGAATTTGGCAGTTTGGGAGATACCTCTACGTTGCTAGATCCGGGGGTGGTGGATTCGATTATCAAAGGAGCAATTTAGACGTTGGACATTAGACGTTAGACATTGGACGCAAGACAATTTTAAATTAAAAAGACCCTAGGGAGTAATTCTTAGGGTCTTTCTTTAAATGATACTTTATACTGTCCAACGTCTAGCGTCTAATGTCTAGCGTCTTTTTACCAAAAATACGTATATAACATCAACAACATCATTACGATCACCACCGAACCTGCGATGAAAGCTGGCTCGAGTTTGAACATCTTTGCGTCGATTTCCAATCCTTTTGGATTGTTTTTGGATGCTGGATCTAGCAATGAAATAACCACCATCGATGTGATGCAGAATGTAAATACCCATCCCATACGATCAATAAACGGAATAACATACATGCCATCCGCATCTTGGAATGAAGTATAGAAAATACTATCAGTCACTCCTGTCCATGTAGGGATATACTTCGATACAATGGAGAAGGTTACCCCACCAAGTAATGCAAATAAGGCTGCCTTTGAAGTAGTACGCTTCCAAAAGAATCCCATAATAAATAAGGCAAAAATACCTGGGGAGAAATAACCTGTATATTCTTGAATGAATTGGAATCCACCTTTCTTATCAATGCCCATAAATGGAGCGATTAAAACCGCAATAACGGTAGCTGCAACAACTGAAATACGTCCAATCGAAACCAATTTCTTTTCTGAGGCCGTTGGATTAATGTAGTTCTTGTAGATATCCAATGTGAAAATCGTTGAAATCGAATTTGCTTTTCCCGCCATCGAAGCGACAACTGCCGCTGTTAAGGCTGCAAATGATAAACCTTTTAGGCCAACTGGCAAAAGATTCAGTAGCACAGGATATGCATTATCCTTGCTTAAAACGCCATCCTTCATCATTTCTTCTTGGAACATACCGTCTTTCCACAATAAATAAGCCGCGATACCAGGCAAAACCACGATAATAGGCATCATCATTTTTAAGAATGCAGCAAACAAAATTCCCTTTCGGGCCGTTGGCAAATCCGCCCCCAACGCACGCTGCGTAATATATTGATTGCAGCCCCAGTAATTTAAATTGATAATCCACATACCCCCAAACAAGACCGCTAAACCTGGAAGCGATGGATAGTTGGCATTATCTTTCGTAAAAATCATGTGAAAATGATCCGGCGCTTTGGTCATTAAATGATTCATCCCATTCATCACACCTTCACCCCCAAATCGCTCAGAAACTAAATCCAGCGCTAAATATGATGTAACCAAACCACCTAAAACTAGGAAAATCACTTGAATCACATCTGTATAGCCAATTACTTTCATGCCACCTAGCGTGATGATGATGGCAAACACCGACATAGCAATCATGCATACGGTGAAGTCAATACCTGAAATCGTGGAAACCGCTAATGCGCCTAGGTATAAAATAGACGTTAAGTTAACTGCAATGTATAATAAGAGCCAAAAAACGGCCATAATTAAACTTACCGTTGAATTATACCGCCGATTTAAAAACTGCGGCATCGTAAAAATCTTATTTTTCAAATAGATGGGCATAAAGAAAATAGCAACAATCAATAGCGTCGCCGCGGCCATCCACTCATAGGTTGCAATGGCGAGACCCATTTGGAAACCATCACCTGAAGCTCCAATAAACTGTTCTGCTGAAATATTTGATGCAATTAAGGAAGAACCAATTGCCCACCAAGTCAAGGAACCTTCCGCTAAAAAGAAATCATTGGAGTCTGCAATCTGTGATTTTTTCTTGTTGTAAATCCAATAACCATAGCCAGAAACAACAACAAAATAAAAGAGGAAAACCAAGTAATCGAGCAATTGCATAGTTAGAAAGTTTAGATAGGGTACTAAGGCACGAAAATAGGGTATTTCAGAAGAAAATAAAAGGATTTAATGGTATTATACTATTCCCAAAAAGTGGGCTTCACCAAAACTACCTCTTCCTCTCGATCCACAATAACCTGACCAGGTAATAAATCTTTCGTCTTCCGTACGTATTTTTTAGACGTAACAATCACCGGACATAGTGACTCAGTCGCCCGCTTAGAAAAATGCGCGGCTAATTCGGCAGCCTTCTCGATAATGTGTTTGGGAACCGTTTTTTGCTGGGGGTTTCGAATGATCACATGCGACCCAGAAACATCTCTCGCATGCAACCAAATGTCAAATTTCTTGGCATATTTCAGCGTCAATAAATCATTATTCTTTGCGTTTTTCCCTACCCAGATCACCCATCCATCTGTTTCAAATTGCTTGAATGGCAGATCGGGCGTATCAGCAACGGCGACAGGATTTGCACGCACTAGTGACAAATAGGGTTTTAACTGTTTGCGATTTTCCGCATTTGAAATTTGGCTTAACTGCTCGCTGAGCAATGCTATTTCGGCATGTTTACGATCCACATTAGCTTGCCAATGAGCAATTTCCTTGACGTAATTTTTTGCTTTCCGGTAATAATTTTCAGCATTCTCAGGGCCTGATAAAAGTGGATTCAATTTGATTTGAATTGTACCCCCGTGGTAAAAATCTTCCAGTTCAACTGACTTAGCGCCGGCAGGAATGAGGTGTAAAAAGGCCATTAAAATATTTCCAATTTCCTCATAGGCTAAATTTGCCTCGCGAACATGTTGTTGTTTTGTTAAATTATCGAGGTAATGAATGGCCTTGATGCGTTGCTTAGTTAGCAATTCCAGTAACAATCCTTTTTCGCGCCGAAATTCCCCAATGGAATAATGTAGACTATAGAATTGATTGAGCGCATCCACTGCATCTTGACTTTGAAAGAGGGCCTCCCCGTGAATGGGAAAAATGGTTAGACCAATTCCCTTGGTTGTTTCAACGATCGAGATGGTTGGATTTTCGAGTGCTTGTAGCGTTTGCTCAAGGAATTCCCATTGGCCTTCACGTGATTTCGATTCGTAACCAAGCGCGTCAAAGTAGGCCGCACCTTCTTTACCTATCGTTGGATACAAAGCCTCATAATCTCCCTCTGAAGCCTCAAATGCAGCCAAATCTTGATCAATCGACCGATGCAAAACTGGCAATGTCAACTCATAATCCTTACTTAATTTCTTTTGAAACTGCGCAACATGTTCACCTTCTTGAAACAGAATAACATTCGACCGATTACCAAACAACTTGAGCACGAGGGTTTGTTGGCCTAAAAAATCCAACCCTATCGCCCGTTCATTCTCAAAAACATAGACATCTTGTACCTCGTGCAGCAACAAATCCGAAAATAGGTCAATGGAATTACGGCCTGCGCGATGAAATTGGGATGGGAATTGTAGTGTTGAAAATTGGGGACTAAAACAGCATTTGATCCAAAAATCATCACCTGTTTGGCGCTCAAACCCAATAACTAATTCATCTTTTTCCTGCGAAAAACACTGCTTTAAGCGCGCATAGGTCAAAATTTGACGAAGCTGCTGAGCAAGGATGCGTAGGAAAAAATGATTGTTATGCATACATTGGAATTTAATTTTAGCGCATGTCCCTACCCGATTCCTATCTTTCCATTGCGCAACCAGCTGAGGGAAGCTACAAAGATAAAGGAAGTAAGTTCATCGGGTATGTATTTCCGGTGAAAGATCTCGAAGATATCAAGGAACAGATAAATTCACTCAAGGAGTTGCATCCCAAAGCGCGGCATATCTGTTATGCTTACCGACTCGGTTTTACGCCGGAAGAAGCGCGATCCAATGACGATGGAGAGCCCGCTGGAAGTGCTGGAAAACCCATTCTGAATACCATTCTTTCGAACAATGTCCATTATTCGTTGGTTGCCGTAGTTCGCTATTTTGGTGGGACGCTGCTTGGGGTGCCCGGTTTGATTCAGGCCTACAAAGAAGCTAGTTTAGCGGCATTTTCCGCTGCTGAAATCATTGAAATCGAACCTGTTGAAACGTTGGAGATACGATTCAACTATGCTCAAATGAACGAGTTTATGAAGGTTATCAAAAAATATCCGATTCAGATTGTGGAGCAGGAGGTAAATAATGAGTGTTGGTACCTGCTCCGTTTTGCCAAAAGAATCGCTCGTGAGGTTCAGATGGCCTTAAAAAACGTAGTCAAGATGCGCTACTAATAAGAATCATTGGTCAGTTATTAGCGTCCATTTCTATTAGTACCGTTGAAGCAATTCACTTATAATTACCCTCACTTTGTGACAAAATTATATTAAAAATACCCTCACTTTATGACAAAATAACTAATAAGCATAGATTATTATAAGTTAAAATGAACAAATGCATGTACATGCAATTAAGGGAGAAACAGAGGTTAAATATTGGATCAGTCAGAAATTGAATATGATTCCATGTTCGAATTCTTTTAATTTGACCCTAATAAAGCAACTTGAGATCGAAGAACTTTTGATCGAATATTTGCCTTATATCATGAAAACATGGAATAGTTATTTTAATAATTTTCAATCATAGCATATGAAAACGAACCCTAAGCTTATTCAGCAAATTGAATTTAAAGGAGACGCTATGATTATTCACGGCAAATCAAATCACGTAAAAATCAGATTAGAAAAAATTTCAACTAAATTGTTGAGCGCAAGTTCGATTGAACGAACAACCTTTCAAATAAGTCCATCAGGTATCGGGGTGCATTGGCCACTCATCGATGAAGACCTCTCCTTCTCAAATTTATAACCCACTACCCTTTTCCCTTCGCCCCCGATTCAGTAGATTTGTTTTTCGCATACATAATATAACCTATGAACTATTATAAAATCTACCGCGTTGCAGGCGGTATTCAAATCGAAAATACAGCAGGGAAATATACCTCCACCTTGAATGGAAATTGGGATGAGTTTATTAATCAGCCTAATTTATTTCAAATTTGTGGCCAACAATCCTTTACCGAATCCACTTCAGAAGCTACCCAAACACCCATCGAATCCCAGGAGATTTGGGCAGCGGGGGTAACGTATTTGCGCAGCAAAGTGGCCCGCATGGAAGAGTCCAAAGAATCTGGAGGCGATACCTTTTACGATAAAGTGTATGATGCCGAAAGGCCCGAAATATTCTATAAAGGCAATAAATTGCGCGCTGTTGGACATAACGGTCACGTACGTATCCGCAAAGATTCTGCCTGGAATGTACCCGAACCTGAATTAACCCTATTCATCAATAAACAACACCAAATCGCTGGCTACCTCATCGGCAACGACATGAGCTCCCGCGATATCGAGGGTGAAAATCCACTCTACCTCCCACAAGCCAAAGTATATGACGCTGCCGCGGGTATCGGACCCTGTTTATTGGTCACCGAAAAACCATTAGCACCCGAAACGGTCATTTCGATGCGCATTTATCGGGCCCAACAAGAAGTATTTCAAGGAGAAACGCACATATCGCAAATGAAGCGAAGCCACGAGGAACTCCGGGAATATTTAACACGCGAAATGAGCTTTCCACTAGGAGCCTACCTGATGACCGGAACTTGCATCGTTCCCGATCCACCATTTACGCTACAAGCACACGACGAAATACACATTCAAATCGAGCCCATCGGAACGCTCATTCAAACCGTACACCCATGAATTTAACTGGAAAACAGATTATTGGCTTTCAAACAAAAGCAGCCGGACACCGGAATTTTCAAGGTGTTCAGGCCGCATCCGGTGAGGCTTTACCCCAGGTATTTGTAGAAGCCACTGCCGAAGAAGCCCAAGAAGCCCTGACAAAAGCCTCCGCGGCCTTCAAAGTTTACCGTAAGTTTTCCGATGGGGAAAGAGCCAATTTCTTAAATGCCATTGCCGAAGAAATTTTAGCCATCGGCGATATACTAATTCACACAGCTTGTGCAGAATCCGGACTTCCCGAAGCGCGCATCACTGGCGAACGCGGCCGGACCATCGGCCAAATCCAAGCTTTCGCGAATTTCATCTCAAACCCTTCGTGGAATAGAGAAATTGTGGATGAAGCAATGCCAGAACGCCAACCGCTTCCCAAACCTCGTTTGGTACAAAAGCAAATTCCTTTAGGCCCTACGGTTGTTTTTGGCGCAAGTAATTTCCCACTAGCCTTTTCTGTGGCAGGTGGCGATACGTTGTCGGCCTTAGCCGCCGGATGCCCTGTCGTATTTAAAGCACATCCCGCACATCCAAATACCTGTGATTTAGTTGGCCAAGCCATCCAAAAAGCTGCTCAAAAAACGGGCATGCCCGATGGCACTTTTTCATTACTTCATGCGCAAGGACATGAAATAGGCGGTTATTTGGTCAAACACGAACGCACGAAAGCTCTGGCTTTTACGGGATCTTACCGCGGTGGAAAAGCGCTATTTGATTTGGCAGTTCGTCGGGAAGTACCCATTCCAGTATACGCAGAAATGGGTTCCGTAAACCCAGTTTATTTATTCAGTGGCCGACTAGCCATGCAAGGTGAAGCACTGGCTGACGCATTTAGTCAATCTATTTGTTTGGGTGTAGGCCAATTTTGCACCAATCCTGGTTTGATCGTTATGCTGGAAAAAGACCGTGGTTTTTTAACATCTTTAGCTGCCAAATTAGATCAAATGCCCTTAGGGACATTCCTGACAGCAGGAATTAAACAGTCATTTGAACACGGGTTCAATACCTTGAATCGTCATCCCGCTAC
>CAMCXW010000057.1 GCA_945883625.1 Spirosoma fluviale | reverse complement strand
GCGATGAAACCGTAAATTAAGCAGATAGCCGTAGTAGTGTTCAAAAAGCCAATTACGTGCGGTAACACTTTGGTCCAATCGCCTAAAGGTAATTTTATTTGAATGCCGATAAGTGCCGCAACGGCCAACGGAATTACGATTGAAACGATGTTAATCAATTTATCGTTTTGTGGATTTTGGGAAATCGTAGGCATATTAATTTTCTGTTGAATATATAGTTTTCAAGACCTTTATTTCTACAATTAGTCGGTCAACTTCTTTTTTGTCTGTCCCGTCATAAAATCCACGGATGACACCCGACTTGTCAACTAATACTAAACGTTCTGAATGAATAAATGTTTCATCTGGATTTTTAATGGCCGCATCATATTCGGAAGCATCTGCCAAAGGCACATGAAATCCTTTCAAGATTAATGGGTAAATATTTTTTTTATCTCCCGTTAAGAAAGTCCAACGGGCAGTGTCTGCATCGAACTTTTTAGCATAGCTTGCTAGTTTTTCCGGATTATCGTACTTCGGATCTACCGAAAGAGAGATAAAATGTATGTCTTTGTCTTGGATAAAGGCGTCTGTAACTCGACTCATCTGAGACGTTATTTTCGGGCAAATAGTCCCGCAACGCGTAAAAAAGAAATTAGCCACATAAATTTTGCCCTTTAGGTTTTCAGAAGTGAAAGTCTTTCCGCGTTCGTCCATTAAAGAGAAGGAAGGGATTGTCTGAAAAACGGTGTCCAACTCGGATTCATTCCAACGTGGTTTCAATCGTTTGGCCATTTTAATTTCACCTGTAGTTGAATCAATGGCAGGAATGTAACGAGGAAGACTAAAATGATTTTGGCCAAAAATCTTCAAGCTTATATAAACAAGAACAGGCACTATTAATATCATTAATAAAATGCCTGTCTTTTTATTCATTTTGAGGGTAGGGATATCCCAATTAATACATATTGCCGCCCTCGAACATCAAGGCAACCAAAAGCCAGACGACGAAAATGGTAGGAATTAAAACCGCCCAAATAAGCGATTTAACTTCATGTTTTAAGTGCATGAATTCACCTACAATGTAGAACGCTTTAACAATCGTCATGCCGCAGAAAATGGCTACACGTAACGTGTTAGCGGGCATAGTGAAGGCAATAACGAATTCGATTGCAGTTAAGATCAATAAGATCCAAAATGTTTTCCAAATAGCACCTGTATTAGGAGGAGCAATTACTTTTTCAGAGGTTTCGTGAGCTACGTGCGAAGCCATATGTAATCAAATTTAAGATTAAACTAAATAGAAGAAGGTAAACACAAATACCCAAACAAGGTCTACAAAGTGCCAGTAAAGGCCTACTTTCTCAACCATTTCATAATGACCTCTACGCTCATAAACTCCCGTAGCTGCATTAAAGAAAATTAGAATATTCAAAATTACACCTGAAAATACGTGGGTTCCATGGAATCCTGTAATAAAGAAAAACAGATCGGCAAAAGCAGGTGGGCCATATGGATTGCGAACTAAATTCGCACCTTCAATTGGCGAAATAACACCATCAATTACTTGTTTAGCCGCGAGGGTTAAATCTTCTGGTCCATGAATAAAGTGAGACCACTCCCAAGCTTGCGAGCCTAAAAATGTAAAGCCGCCAATGATAGTCCATAACATCCATTTTTCTACATCTTTACGATCATCTCGGTGGCCTGCTTCTACAGCAAGCACCATCGTTACCGATGAAGCAATTAAAATAAACGTCATAATTCCGACGAAAACCAGTGGTAATGATATGCCATGTAAAAATGGAACTGCCTCAAAAACCTTTTCAGGAATAGGCCAATGAGCCGTAGAGAAATAAAATGTATCCGGTGTACCCTCCCAAGCTGGTTGGCTAAAACGAATCATTCCGTACGTAATCAAAAGGGCTGAAAATGTGAAGGTATCCGATAATAGGAAAAACCACATCATCAATTTTCCATAACTAGCCTTTAGAGGTTCAGAACCTCCTTGCCATGCTAAATTTTCTGGAACCGCTGGGGCAGCGTGTGCTACTGACATAGGTATAAGCTTAATTGTTAATCAATAAAAATACAAATAAATAAAGCCATAAGGCGTCTAAAAAGTGCCAGTATGTGGCACAAATTTTAATTTGGGTCAATTGTTTCGCGTTAATTCTCAATTTGAAAGCCGCAACAAGTGCAAAAATGAGAACCACTAGTCCTGAAACTAGATGTAAACCATGTAAACCTGATAAAACATACACAAAAGAACCAGATGGATTACCTACAAAATAAACGTTCATTTCCACTAATTGGATCCAACCGAAAAATTGCATTACTAAAAAGAGTAATCCGAGTACAAAAGTAATAGAAATACTTATTCGAAGTGCATTAAATTGGTCTTTTTTTGCTGCTATTAATGAGTAATGCATGGTAAGACTACTCAAAATTAAAACGCCAGTACTATAGCTAAATAAACTTGGCATTTGAAACTCTACCCAGTTCCCTTCCGCTTTTCTAACTAGGTAAGCTGAAGTGAAGGCAGCGAATAACATAACGATGGAGACAATAAAAAGCCACATCGTAAAAACTTTTGGATTTACCGAGCGGGTTTCAGCCGGTACGATTACGTTCTCTGTTGATTTCATGATTTAAACTTTATCAAATAATAAGGTAATTTGTATAATAATTAAATAGAAAAAAGAACCAAACATCATCCATTTCGCAGCTTTATCGGTAGGTCGCATCATGAGATAGAACGTTTGGCATAAAAAAAGAATTCCAGCGACTACGGTAATGATGGCCGATTGAATTCCAGTAATGTGCAATAAATAGGGCACAAAACCCAAAGGCACTAAAAAGAGTGTATAAATCATAATGGTGAAAGCCGTTTTAATGTCTTTCTTCCCATCATTTGGTAACATCTTAAATCCAGCTTTGCGGTAATCCGCATCAGCTACCCAGGCAATCGCCCAGAAATGCGGGAATTGCCAGAAAAATTGAATGGCAAAAAGAATTCCTGGTTCCCAACCAAAATGGCCCGTTGCGGCAACCCAACCAATCATGGGGGGGAAGGCTCCTGGGAACGCACCCACAAATACAGATATGGGCCCCACGCGCTTCAAAGGGGTATAAACATAGCCATATAAAACATAGGAGAGCAAGCCGATTATGGCCGCTTTCCACGTAAAATAACTTAATAAACCTAAGGCAATCACGGCCAAAACATAACCAAAATTTCGGGCTTGAGCCGGTGTTAAGGTTTGGGTGGGCAGTGGGCGCTTAGCCGTACGCTTCATTAATTTATCGAATTCAATTTCTTTCAATTGATTCACTATATTCGCCGCTCCAGTAAGGACAAAACCTGCTAATGAAATTAAAAATATACCCAGCGGTTTATGATCGATAGGAGCTAATAAATACCCGAACGTCCCCGAGAAGGCTACCGTCATCGATAGTCTCGATTTTAAAAGGGCGACATAGGGTTTAATACTAGACATTTAGGCGTTTTTTGTTTGTATCCAAGAGCTGATGTGCCAGCCGATTAATACTAATGAGATTAATAGATGAACTGCTTGGCTTCCAAGAGGTAAAGCAAAATAGGCCATCAGAATACCGGTGAAAAATGAAATCCCAATTAAAACCATCATGCCATGGCGGTAATTTTGCAATGGAGACATTTTTATTTTATTCCAAAGGATCAGGTGGCTTACAGCAATCACCCAAGAGAAAGTTCTATGGATAATATAGCTAACATCTAGGTTTGCTACCCATTGGTCTTTAGCCCTTTCTCCTAAATCTTGAATCACGTGATCCATATTCTCACGCACTTGGGTGCCCAAGATAATTTGGACCAAAATAAGACCTAAATTAATCCCTATCCATGTCCGATTTGCTATTGGTATAACATCCGATGAAGATTGATTGTTTAGGGCTCTCATTAAAAAATAGATGACTCCAATAGATAATAACATGTGAGCCGTCACAATGCCTGGCAACAGAAAGGAGTCGACAACATATTTACCAAGAACGGCATTAGCTAACACGAGTATAAGGGCCATTAAAGTGGGTAAAAACACCTTTTTGCCCTCTTTATAACCCAATATAGTCGTAATTAATATGATTAAGCCTGTTAGCGCACCTAGTAGTCTATTGATGTACTCAATCCATGTTTTAGTGGCATTGAATTCGACTTCTCCATGCAGCTTTTCCTTGTAGATAACTTCATAATGCAATGGCAATTCTTCGGCTTTTGTGGGAGGGATAAATCGACCAAAACATTTAGGCCAATCTGGGCATCCCATTCCAGATCCTGTGCTGCGAACGATTCCGCCAGCTAGGATAAGCAAATATATGCTTACAATTGATAAGATAGCAGATCTTCTAAAGGCCATTTTTGGGGTAAAAAAAAGATGCATCTAAATGAGATTCATTCGGATGCATCTTAGTTTAGAACGGTTAATTAACGGTTATAACTTTCGTTTTGTGCTCCTAATAAACCATCAATATCCTTCTCTTTTGCAATATCTGCGTTTTCCTCGGGAAGATTTGAACTTTTCGTTGCAGAGAATGGTACGTTTTGAGGAATAAAATCCGCATCTGAACCTGGCTTAGAATAATCATAAGGCCAACGGTATACAGCGGGGATTTCGCCAGGCCAATTTCCATGTTCTGGATTAATTGGTGTAGTCCATTCAAGCGTTGTTGAATTCCACGGATTTAGTGGAGCCCTCTTTCCTTTAAAAATAGAATAGAAGAAATTCCATGCAAATATGGCTTGCGCTGAGAATGTAATAATGGCTGCAATTGAAATAAATGCATTCATGTTTGTAAATGCAGATGCTCCATCATTTCCTAGGGCTGTAAACGAATAGTAACGACGCGGGAATCCAGCGATACCGATGTAGTGCATTGGGAAGAATACAAGATAAACGCCAACAAACGTAAACCAGAAATGTATATAACCTAATGTTTTATTCATCATTCGGCCAAACATTTTAGGGAACCAATGATACACACCGGCCATTAATCCAAAAAACGATGCCGCACCCATAACTAGGTGAAAGTGTGCTACAACAAAATATGTATCGTGTAAATTGATATCTAATGCGGAGTTTCCTAAGATAATTCCTGTTACTCCACCTGAGATAAATAGGGAAACAAGACCAATAGAGAACAACATTGCTGGAGTAAAAATCAAATTACCTCTCCAAAGTGTCGTGATATAATTAAACGCTTTCACTGCTGATGGAACTGCAATGATTAACGTAAGGAACATAAATACAGAACCTAAGAATGGATTCATACCCGTTACAAACATATGGTGTGCCCACACAATGAAAGCTAACACGGTGATACCCATCATAGAACCAATCATCGCGCGGTATCCAAAGATAGGCTTGCGTGAATTTGTAGCAATGATTTCAGAAGTCATACCTAAAGCAGGTAACAACACGATATATACTTCTGGGTGTCCTAAGAACCAGAAAAGGTGTTGATACAATATGGCAGATCCTCCCACATTAGGTAGCGCCTGACCTTGAATATAAATTTCGGATAAGTAAAATGACGTACCGAATGAACGATCAAAGATTAATAATAACGCCGCGGATAAAAGAACCGGGAAGGATAAAAGACCTAAAACTGCGGTAAAGAAAAACGACCAGATTGTTAATGGCATTTTAGTAAATGTCATTCCTCGCGTACGCAGGTTTATAATTGTACAAATGTAATTTATGCCACCCATCAATGATGAGACAATAAAGAATGTCATCGATGTTAACCAAAGCGTCATACCTAATCCTGAACCTGGCATCGCCTGTGGTAATGCAGAAAGTGGGGGATAAATTACCCAACCTCCTGAAGCAGGTCCTGTCTCGATAAATAGAGACGTGAACATGATCATAGATGAGATGAAAAAGAACCAATAAGATAGCATGTTAATGAATCCCGAGGCCATATCTCTTGCGCCAATTTGTAGTGGAATCAAGAAGTTGGAGAATGTACCGGAAAGACCTGCTGTCAATACAAAGAATACCATGATGGTTCCGTGCATCGTAACGAGGGCTAAGTAAAATTCTTTATCTAGTTTTCCACCTTCGTCAATCCACTCTCCTAAAATAGGACGTAACCACTCCAACTGCATGTCAGGAAAACCCAATTGCAAACGAAAAATGATCGATAATGACCCACCGATAAATGCCCACAAGATACCAGAGATCAAGTATTGCTTCGCAATCGTCTTGTGATCCGTAGAGAATATATACTTCGTCCAAAAATTTAATTCATGGTGTTCGTGCTCATGATCATGATCGTGTGCATGGGTGTGAACTTCTTCAGCGTGTGATGTTACAGTTGACATATAAATTTATTTTCTACTTTTCTTAAATGATTAGTTTAAACTAACAGCCTCAGTCGCGGTTGAATCTGTAGCGATAGGTTCTGCTGGAATATATTTAGTTGCTTTTGCTTTCAGATTGGCAGGAACCTTAGCTAAGTAAGCTGGATTGGTTGCCAAAAATGGCTTTTGCTCCGCACACCATTTTTTATAATCAGCCGGCTCATCTACAAAAACAGTAATGGCCATACCAAAGTGTCCACGCCCACAAACTTCCGTGCAATTCAACTTAAAGTTAAAGTCTTTTTTGCCCAACTTAGCCCGCATTTCATCTGTAGAGATTGTTGGCGTAAACCAAAATTTAGTTGGCATACCCGGTACCGCATCCATTTTCACCCGATGAAAAGGTAGGTAAACAGAGTGCAAAACGTCCTGCGCGTGAATCTTTAATAATACCGGCTTTCCTTTTGGTAAGTGTAATTCAGTGGCTGTAAAGTCATCAAATGAATGCTTATCTGTAAAATCAATACCGATATTATTTGTCTCGTCAATTAATTTGTAGTTGTAGTTACCGAGTTGGTTATCGTCAACACCACCATAGCGAACGTACCAACCGAATTGATGGCCTGTAAGCTCAATCACAACAGCTTCGCTTGGTGCTTGCGAGGTAATATCGCGCCAAGTTCTCCATCCTGTGAAAACAAGAATCGCCATCACAATAGCTGGGATAACTGTCCAAATCAATTCTAATTTATGGTTTACCGGATAGAATGTCGCTTTTCTATTTTTGTTGTAACGGTATTTGAATGCAAAGAACAATAGTAATGTATTGGAAGCAAAAAACGCTAATGTCACAACTGACATGGATGTCCAAAACATTTTATCAGTAGTTACTCCATGCTTTGAAGCAGCTTCTGGTAAGAAATCGGGAGCACTATGTAGAAATGACCAAACACCTGCAATGGTGCCCAATAGCCAAAATATTAGCATTCCGTAAGCATTTGTGTTGTTTGAGGAATCCAATGCAGTATCTGCATCTTCGCTTTCAGATAGATTTTTGTTAATCTTCATACTCTTGACTATCACTGAGATAGCCAGGATGAAGAAAACGATGGACAAAAGACCAATTAGGTAATTCATATATGTTAAGTTTAATCGTATGCGCTATAAACTAAATGTCGTGATGTAATGCTTCTAATAAGAATGGGTGGTTCTTTGCAATTAAAGACGCCTTCGTTAATTCGTCTGAAATTACATAAATGAATGCAGCTGCAAACACAGTCACCATTCCAAATTCAACTAAACCGTAACCGCCATGTTTGCCAACTACACCAGGCATAATCATTTGATAAAAATCAATATAATGACCCACAATAATCATGAATGCTGCTATTTTTAAAAACAAGCGTGTACGCTTTGCATCACGTGTCATTAGAACTAAAAATGGGAACAAGAAGTTTAGCAAAACCATTAAAATTTCTGAAGTTTTGTAAATTTTATTGTGTCCTTCCCAACGCTCTATGAAATATATCGTCTCTTCGGGTAAATTAGCATAGTAGATCAATAAAAATTGCTCAAACCATACATATGTCCAGAAGATAGAAAAAGCAAACATAAACTTACCCAAATCATGTAAGTGATTCTCATTTACATAAGCCATTAAACCTTTATCTTTTAAGTATAGGATAGCTAATACAATCACAGCATAAGTTGTTACATGCCATGATGAGAACATATACCATCCAAACATCGTCGAAAACCAGTGGGTATCAATAGACATTACCCAATCCCATGCGAATATCGAACTAGAGGCTCCAAATACAACGATAAATGCGGTTCCAATTCTAACTAATTGCGTAAAATATTCAGTACCCCCATTTAAGTCTTCTTCTAGTGATTTCTTACGTAACATTTTCCATAGGAGAATCCACAATCCGCCAAAAACGACTAAGCGAATTAAAAAGAAGCTCTTATTCAAATAACCAGATTTACCTGCGATAATTTTATCATAGTTTTCGCTGCCAACCTCTGTTACACCGTGGTGCATCCAGTGAAAAATCACATCACCTTTAAACAAGAAAACTGCGATTAAAATCGGCAACGTGATGTATAGGAACTTAGGGAAAGCCTCAGGCACACGCTTCATTACGGAAGACCAACCAGATTTGGTTAGGTATTGTAAGGAAACAAAGAACATGCCAACAACAGCAATACCGGTAAAGAAGACCGCATTTAACCATACGTTAGCCCAAATACGATTAGTCCAATCATAATGCTCCTCTGCAGACGCTTGGTGCGAAACGGCCCCTCCTGAGACATGCTCTGTTGCTGCTTCATGTCCTGCTGTTGCGGCCTCATGTCCTGCTTTTACTGCTTCATGTCCTGCATTGGCTACTTCGTGACCACCAGACTCCCCTTTGGATAAAAGGTAAATGCCTAGTGCTAAAGCCGCTAATCCAGCGATGAAAGCATAAATTATTCTTTTTTTGCCTTCAGAACTGAATTCAAAATGCTCTTCAACGTTTGCTGGGGAAAAATGTGAATGTCCCGCCATCTTGATCTCTATTTAATTTAAATTAATTGAATTATTGTTTTTGCAATTCGTGAACGTATAGCACAATCTTCCATCTATTTTCAGATGATATTTGTGATCCATGTGCCCACATTCTACCCTTTCCATGTGTGATAACGTGATAGATATGTCCGTCATTCATGTCTTTTAGCGCATCACTTGAATACACGGGAACACCTTTATAGGCTTTGGCTACTAAACCATCTCCTTTACCAGCTTCCCCGTGGCAGTGTTGGCAAAAACGCTCATATTGCAATTTCCCTGCCTCAATATTTTCTGGAGTGGCCGAAATTGGGTTAAATAATGATTTTTCTGAATAGGATATACTATCCGTGGGGATTGCTTTTGATGTCAACTCCTGGGTTAAAAATGCCTGTTTTAAGCTATCTGAACCTGTGTAAACTTTACGAGAAACGGTCCCCTTTACAGGTAATCGCATATTCAAGCCTAGCGGGTTAATTGTATTACTATCGCCTTCTGTTTGGCTCATAGGTTCGTATCCAACTGAATGATACATATTAGGAGCGAATTCAGTTCCTGTATCATTGTGGTCAGATCCGCAAGACATTAATCCTGCTACAATACTGGCTACGAAAATGAATTTTATTCTTGGATTAAACATGTTGTTATGCTTCTTCGTGAACAATTGTTCTGATTAATTATTTAACATTTACTTCCGCTGCACCAGATTCTTTCAAGGCTTTCTTGATATCTGCTGCACTTACTTTGTTTTTGTCTACATTGATAGCCATCACAAATTTATCATCTGTTGTACGGATATCTAATGGTAGCGTTTTGTTTCCAGGCCACAAATCATTCGAGATACAGAATGTGGTTACAAGACCAAAAGCAGTGAATAATACTGTTCCTTCAAAGGCAATTGGAATCCAGTTAGGAAGGGCAAAGAAGTCTTTACCACCAATGATCATAGGCCAATCGAATACCATTGTATAGCTAATCAATGCAAAGGCACATATCATACCCAATGTACCAAACATGAACGCGGCTACGGGTAATCGGGTACGGTCATGTCCCACAGCCACGTCTAGTCCGTGAATTGGGAAAGGAGAATACACATCTTCAACTTTGATTCCTTTCGCTTTTACCGCACTTACTGCATGCAAAACCTCATCTTCATCGTCGTAAACTCCTAAAATGTAATTAGTTGTCGAACTCATATTGTTTTAATTTCGAATTTGCTTAATAGAATTACTCTTCAGTTTTTTTTGTTGGCTTAATACGCTTAATCGTAAATTCCGTAGAAACGCCTTTCATGACCGACTTCACTTCAGCCATATTGACCACCGGTAAGAATTTAGCGAACAAGAAGAATAACGTAAAGAATAAACCAAATGAGAAGATGTAATCACCAAT
>CAMCXW010000056.1 GCA_945883625.1 Spirosoma fluviale | reverse complement strand
GGGGATGTCTTTACCAAAACGGTAGACGATGTCATTCACATCATCAACGGAATCGGAGGAAAAGGGATGACGACCAGCCCTGGATTTACGGCTGAATATATTCAAAATTTATACGCATGAAAAAATTAATTCTATTAATGCTAAGCTTTTCTAGCGCGGCATTTGCTCAAAATAAGCCTAAAAACATCATTTTTATGGTGGGCGATGGCATGGGTGTAAGTCAAATTTATGCTGGCTTAACGGCAAATAAGGGGCATTTAAACCTGGAGCAAGTGAAGGTAATCGGCTTTCATCGAAACCAAGCATCTGACAATTATGTAACGGATTCTGCCGCAGGAGCCACGGCTTTTGCAACTGGAAAGCAAACCTATAATGGAGCGATTGGTTTAGATTCCTTGAAGCAACCGAGCGTGACATTATTGGAATTAGCCGAACAAAAAGGATTATCCACCGGTCTTGTTACTACCTGCGACATAACTGATGCAACGCCCTCATCATTCATTGCACACCAATTGAAACGTTCCATGCATGAAGAAATCGCAGCCGATTTTTTGAAAACTGATGTAGATGTAGTTATTGGCGGGGGGCGTAAATTCTTTGAAAAGCGTGTAGACAAACGAAACTTATTAGACAGTTTACGTAAAAAAAATTATCAGGTTCTCGGTGACATCCAATCGATGGCTTCTGTTCATCAGGGAAAATTGGTCAACCTATACGCGGATGAAAACCCCGTCAAAATGTCGGAAGGCCGTGGCGATGCTTTATTAAAGTCAACACAAAAAGCGATTGAACTAGTTGGTACAAATAAAAAAGGATTTTTTGTATTGATCGAAGGGTCTCAAATTGATTGGGGTGGACATGCAAACGACGCACCATATGCAATCGCAGAAATGATTGATTTTGACTCATCGATCGGTTGGGTCCTCGACTTTGCGCGCAAAAACAAGGAAACACTCGTTGTCATTACGGCCGACCATGAAACAGGTGGAATGGCGCTGATGGGCGGAAATATGAAAACGGGCGAGGTAAATGCGGCTTTTACAACCAAAGGCCATACAGGTCAAATGATTCCTGTGTTTGCTTTCGGTCCTGGAGCGGATGACTTTTCCGGAATTTATCATAATTATGACTTATTTACGAAAATGCGTTTGGCCCTCCGATTAGGTCAAAAATAGATTGTAAATTTTTCATGTGAATTTCTAAAGCCCACTGATTGATAAAATGCATGGGCTTCTTTTCGTCGTTTATTGGAGGTCACCTCCAAGGACTTCGCTCCTCTTCGATGAACTTCTTCCCGTACTTGATTAATGAGCGCTCGCCCGATTCCTTTCCCTTGCTCGGCCATAGTGACAATCAATTCCTGAATTTCAAATACCATTCCTTGATGGTGTAGAAGTCGGTGCCCCCGACAAGAAATAAATGCCAACAGATGACCAGCATTATTTTCGGCAACATACATCAAGGAATTTGGATCAAGTAGATAGTCATGGAAAATAGACGCAAAAATAGCGGCATCAGAATTAGTGTTTTCAAGCTCGTCAACAAGCAGTTTAATCCCCTGAATATCCGTTATTTCTACTAAGCGTATTTGTATGTCGTTTGGCATATTAAGGAATTATTATGGACGAGTAAACATGTCTTTAAATAAGTCTAGAACCATTTAAATGCCCCTATTATCTAGCTAATTTACATTAAATCAAGAGCAAATTCCATGTCAATTCAAGTAGTAACAAAAATAATTTCTTTATTCGAAAGTAATGGAGATTCCGCGTACGGTGGCGAAGCCGTCACACAAGGCGAGCACGCGCTTCAGGCTGCCCATTTAGCCTTGGAGGATGGGTGTCAGTCCAACGTCATTGTAGCAAGTCTATTACATGACATCGGACACATGTTACATGCCTTACCAGATGATGCTCCGGAACAAGGGATTGATGATTTTCACGAAGAATTGGGATATCGATTTGTCGACAAATATTTTAAGCAATCCGTTGCTGAACCTGTACGCCTTCACGTAGCAGCTAAACGTTATTTGTGCACCCAAGATCCTCAATACCTGTCAAAATTAAGTAAACCCTCCCTTTTGAGTTTACAGCTTCAAGGCGGACCTATGACCCAAGAAGAGTGCAGATTATTCGAACAAAATCCCTATTACCTAGATGCCATACAGCTTAGACGCTACGATGATTTAGCTAAAATACCCAATTTAGACGTTCGCGTACTGTCCCATTACCGGCCATTCATGGAGGAGCTTTTAAAATGATCATTAACTCAGCTGGCCAACTGAATCATCCGAAAAAAACTTGGACGCATCACCCGATTTGGTCGATGGTGGCCGCATTTGGGTGTTACTTTTGCGTCTATGGATTTCGAAAGCCATTCACGGCCGGACAATACATCGATCAATATTGGTTGGGCATTCACTGGAAGTCCATTTTAATTTCGTCCCAAATTGCGGGATATATGTTGTCAAAATGGTGTGGTATCTTTTTTGTTTCCTCCATCACATGGGAAAAAAGAGCTCGGGCTATCATCATTAGTATCGTCATTGCAGAAATTGCTTTACTTGGATTCGGCTTAATTTCTCGCCCTTGGAATTTGTTATTTTTAGTCCTAAATGGGTTACCCTTAGGGATGATATTCGGATATATTCAAGGCTATTTGGAGGGTAAAAAGAACACGGAATTATATATAGCCGCTCTAGGTTCTAGTTTTATTCTAGCGGATGGTGTTTCCAAATCCGTTGGGATAAATGTGTTGAATTGGGGGATAGCTGAAAATTGGATGCCATTCGTATCCGGATTAATTTATGTGCTACCTCTATTATTCTTTGTATGGATGTTGACCTGCATTCCTCGACCATCTGAACAGGAAGTGGCCGACAGATCCGCTCGAGCGCCCATGAATCAGCAAGACCGCTTGAAGCTTGTGAAAGAGTTGTGGCCAGGTATCGTGGCAATTAGTTTGTTATATTTATGTGCTTCGTTATTGCGTGGAATCCGTTCTGATTTTGCCCCCGAAATTTGGAAATACTTAGGATTTATTAGCCTTCCACAAACCTATTCCCAAACAGAAATGTGGGTAACATTGGGCATACTTGGAATTAATGGAAGTTTGGTCTTAGTAAAGAAGAATTACAACGCATTCTTTACAAGCATATTTGCAATCTCATGCGGATTTAGCTTATTGGTCTTTGCAGGGATGTATGGATTTAATCACATGGATCCATTTTGGTTGATCGTTTTAACGGGTTTTGGGATTTACCTGCCCTATTTAACAATTACGACGTCGGTATTTGAGCGAATGATTGCGATAACGAGGCACAAGGCAAACATTGGGTTTTTGATGTATATCGTTGATTCGATTGGTTATTTAGGTTACAATATTCTCTTACTGACGGTCGGATTTGTCTTCCCTGATTTGAATATCCCCGAATTATTTTTTGTGTGGATAAAGCTGATGGGCATAACGGGACTCGCTCTTTGTGTGTTATCGAGTATCTATTTCATCAAAAAATTAAGGTAATATGAGCCTAAAATAAGAAATGCCGGCAAGAGGCCCGCCGACATTTTCTCTATTACACCAATATAAAATCGTATTATAAACCTATTGTAGACACTCAAGATCTTTTTTTCTTATCATAGATAAGTGTCGAATCTGAATGTGCCGATTACCTTTATGGCATTATTTGCAGATTTATCACCAATAAGTACTACTCTAACCACATTGGTTAGAGCAAACGTTTTTAAAGCATATACGATTACTTGCACTTCGTACACATACCACCCTTACAAAATGATTGGTCAAGTTAAAGCTTATAACTAAATCCTACTGAAAAACTTCTTTTAGGACTTAATGTACTAAAGACTTGATCTTTAGAATTATAAGCTCTAAATACAATATCAATATTATCGTTAAGAAGATTATCAGCTCTAAAATTGAAATTGAATTTATCGTCTTTACCAAATGTCTTATTAAACGAGAAATTTAAATTATTGTAAGGTAACGCGTAGACATCAGGGAATAAGCCTGAACCTACAATTGTTAAGGTTGCTCCTTTAACGTTATAAAAAAGTCCAGAGCTAATGCCTTTGTCTGAATCGGCATATGTAAAACCTGCATTCACGATATAAGGTGATTGCCCAGCCATCTGTCGATTAGATTTCAAATTCTCTCCTGGCTTCTCATAAGCCTTTCGCGCATTAAACTCTAAATCAGTCATAGTCACAGAAGATTGTACAACAGTAACATTTGCATTAAAGCTAAATTTCTCCAAAGCTGAAGACATAAAACTTAATGACTTATTGATTTCAACTTCTGCGCCAAACAAATTTGCACTTCCTACGTTTCTCGGCTGATACTCTGTCGATGTTTGCTGTTGAGGAATTCTAACCAATTCGATAGGGTCTGCAAAGTGCTTGTAAAATAAGGAGAATGAGAGTACTTCTGATCCATTATAAAACTTCTCCCAGCGCATATCCAAATTGTCAATCATGGTAGGAACTAATTTTCCTGCCCAATCATCATAAGGGAATAAACTACCATTAAAAATACGATTGGTTAATGGATCTAAGATTTGAGCAAAAGACAGTTCTTTGAATGAAGGTCTAGCAGTCGTGCGCGTATAAGATCCTCGCAAGTTTGTTTTTTGACCAAACTTTTGAATCAAATTAACACTTGGAAAAAGATTCATATTGTCTAGCACTTTAGCATTGTCAAGATTTCTACCCCCCGTAATATCACCTGATGCAAAACGCTGATCTCGACCGGTATGAAATTGTTGGTAGTGTTCGAACCTTACACCAACTATGGCTTTTAATGAAGACGTTAAATCTACCTCATCCAATAAATAACCAGCTAAATTATTTACTGTAGAATTATAAGCGTTTGAATTGATTTTATTGTTTCCCGATACATAATAAATATTATTAATTGTAGAAGGATAAATATTTTTATCAATCAAAACCTGAGATGGGTCATTTGCCCAAACTGGTTGTTGAGCTCCATAAAATTGAATATTAAATTGTCTAATTTCATAATTTCTTTCTTTCATCAAGTATAAACCTCCAAAACGAATAGTGTTTTTTGCACTAAATTTTTTTTCAAGATCTACTTTAAATGAAGTATTGGTTTCGTCCAGATAACGCCAGATTCTAGATGGATTCCCACCTGCGCCAGCATTAAAATAAGTTCTTCCTGGATCAATCGTAAATGCTGTCTTGCGAATATCAGGATCTGTAGACTTGGAAAGCGTTGTACCTGCAGCCCAATCAATTTTCCAACCACTTTCACCTAATACATGTGATCCAGATAGTTGAAAATTAGTTACACTCCGCTCCCCATATTCAATATTATCGGAAGTTGCTATATAACCAGATTGACCAACTCCGTCAGAATTATTAAATACATCGAATTTACCCGCCCGGTGCTCACCACTTTGTAATCTCAGGACATTAAACTTAATTTTTGAAAAATCAGTTTTGTAAGCCAGTCCCGCCAATGCGCCAATTAACACATTTTCTTCTCCTAATGTTCCGGAAAGGTTATTCGCAACTACCATTTCAGAAGCATTTTGGGTAATATTTTTTTGTGATTCCCCATATTGAACATTCTCAAACAAGCGTCTTTCAGATCTGTAGGACAATGCAGCAACATAGCCTAATTTTTTAGAACCGCCACTGCCGTTTTCGTTCAAATTAATTTGATCCCCCACCGAAAATCCAAAATTAAAATCAGAAAAACTATTCATTGTTTTGGCCCCTAAATCAGGAGAAAAAGATTTAACAAAACTATTTACCGCACTCGGAGAAGCACCAGAAACTGGAGTTGGAATAGGATTGCTCCCACTAGCTAATGAAGGTAATGCTCTAGTTCCATCGTCCATTCCCAACCAATCCTTTCCTCCCTTATTACCTGTCAAAAAATTACTTTTGAAATGCATGTCAGGGTTATAACTCATAGATGCAGAAACATTAAATATTTTCCTGGTAGGAAAATCATTAGTTTCTATATTTAACAATCCACCTGTAAAATCAGCAGGCATATTGGGTAAGAAATTTTTAGCAACCGTAATATTGTCAATTAAAGCTGTTGGAAAAATATCCATTTGTAATGCGTTCCTATCAGGATCTAATCCTGGAATATCTAAACCATTAAGTGTTGATTTTGAATAACGATCACCTAAACCCCTCACATAAACATATCTTCCGCCTTCGATTGAGACACCTGTCACTCGCTTTGCTGCTTCAACTGCCGTTCCATCCCCAATTAATTTCATTTTTGCTGATGAAATTCCATCGAACATAGCCACAGATTTCCTTTTTAAGATTGTTAGGGATTCTTCTGAATTTCTAAGCCTTTGAAATGTAACTACTACTTCTTGCAATTGAGTACTTGATGTACTTAAGGAAATATCTGGAACAACCGTCACTTCATTATTCTTTACAGAGATCTCTGTAATTTTTGCGTTATCAAATCCAATTGAACTAACAATTAAATCATAACTACCTGCAGGCACGTTAAAGGTAAATGCGCCATCTATATCACTTAATACAGCTTTATTGACAGTTGAATTATTTACTCTTACTGTAGCGGCAATTTCAGGCTTACCTGTTGACCCATCTAAAATTTTTCCTCTAATAACCCCATTTTGGGCTTTAATCGAAAAGGAAAACAACAAAATAAAAGAGCAAATAAAGTATAAATTTTTCATGGTGTAAAAATAAACTAACGGTTGAGGGATTACCTCAACCGTTAGAGTTAATCAAATATTTTTATAAAATTATTTTAACTTATTGGCAATTGCAGTCCAGGACCAACCTGCAAACTGAGTTAAATCAGCACCGCCCGTAATAGTAGTACCAGCTGTGATTGCGCTTGGAATAGTTTTACCAGCAGATTTGTCGATGTATTTAGCTAAATCAGCTGAAGGAACATTTAAAACTATATTTTCAAACTTTACTCCATAAGTAGTGGTGTAAGGAGTTGTAAATACTTCAGTAATATTTTGTGTAAATACAGTCGTTGAAAATCCAGTTGCATATATGTTAGAAAGTTTAACTTGCGTATTCGCATCATTATCGATGAAATGACCAGCAGAACCGCTCACATTTACAAAACCTTTGTCAAAAGTATGACCTACATTCAAGTCTACTCCAAATGTTCCTTCTGGACCATCTAGTTCAAATGAGCTACCGCCTGCAGAAATAATTGCAAAGTTAGTAATAGTTCCTCTGAATGCTTGATCGGTATCTAAACCATCATCACCAGCACCCCATACAACAATGTTTTTACCATTCACTGTACCACCGAACCACTCAATACCATCGTCTTGGTTACCCACTACTTCAATATTTTCAAAAACGGTACCAGAACCTACCCCGCCTAAAGTAATACCATTGATTTCGTTACCAGAACCAATTTCAGTACCACCATGACGAACAGAGATATACTTGAATACACCAGAATTATCTGCATCATCAGAACCTCCATATAAACCATTAGGATCTGAAGTAGGAATACCTTCGATTTGAACTTCCGTTTTCTGTGCACCACTCGAAGAAGCCGAAATTTTGGCTTTACCTAAAATAATTAAACCACCCCACAAACCATTCACGGTAGGTTCTAGATTTGGAGATGCAAACTTACCAGCAGCAACATCAGCAATAGAAAGCTTGTCAGCTACGGATGTGAAGATAATTGGTTTTGTCGCTGTACCAGCAGCGTTTAATTTACCTCCTCTAGCAACAATTAGAGCCGTAGCACTTGCACCAGCACCAGCTTGACCCTTGATAATTGTACCCGGCTCAATAGTTAGCGTAGCACCACTTGTTACTGCGATACGACCTCCTAATATCCATACTTTCTTAGCATCCCACGTTGTATTAGTCGTGATATTTGAAGTTACAATAACTTCTGTGATTTCCTTGGCAACGCCAATAACCGCAGTAGCTTCTGCAGTCTTACCTTGCGAATCAGTTACAACTAATTTAATAGCACCAGCGCCATCATTTTTAGTTGAGAAATTTACTTCTACGGTAGATCCAGAAATTGAACCCTGACCGTTAGTAACAGTTACATTTGTACCTGTTGCCGTGTAAGTTGCTGTTAACTTAGAATCGAAAGAAACAGTGAAAGCTACTTTACTAGATTGACCAGCAGTAACCGATGTGATGGCAGCTGGAGCAGAAGCAGAAGGAGCTGCATATTCTACCACTGGTTCCTCTTCTTTACAAGCGCCTAGAAAGAAAACGGCACCCATAAGCATTGACAAAATTAATTTTTTCATGATGTTGTTAAAAATAGTTTTTGATTATGGCACAAATATCACAACCCCATATTAACAAATTGTTAACTCAGCAAAAACTTACTATTAATAATGCCATTTTGAGCAGATTGATTGAATTCGTAATGGCTAATAAAGGTGGCAAATGAGGCCATCTTCAAGAGCTATTTTTGGCAAATTATTAGCGCCATTCATTACCATTAAATAATTGATTAAGGCTGACAAAATCATAACAGTAAGGTATTGTTTGACGTAATTTACATGCATTCCCCCCCTAAAAACTAACACTTAAATGTTTTTTAGAATGGGCTTAGACTTACGAATTTTCCAATAAAATTTGATTAATTCGATATACTTTATGGTACAATTTCAAGAATTATAATTTTTTATAGAAGAACTTTCTTGAAAAAGTGAAATTTAATGCGGATATAATTTGTGGGTTATTTCAAACGCATACATTTGAATCATCAAACGGAACTAATCCGCCTAAAAAGTACAAAACAAATACGCTTATGAAAAAGTCCATTAAAAACGCTTTGGCTATCGCATTTTTTGCCGCTAGCATGTCCATGACTTCTCACGCACTAGCCGTAGAAGTAGGTTTACCCGTAAGCATCAATCAGGTTGGGAAAATGAAATTCCTAGTTAGCACAGAACCTAATTCAAAATTATTTGTGATCATATACGACACGGATGAACAAATCATTCACCAGGAAGCTATTTCAAGTCGCAAACTTTACAATTTTGGAAATTTATTAGATGGGAAATATCGAATGGAAATTAGAAATGCCAACAAGCAAATCATTCAAACCAAAAAATTCAACATTTTAACTGAAACCAAACGCGATTTAATTGCGATACAATAGGTTCATCAACAAGTGAAAGATTAATGGTAAAAGGGCGCGGAGATTCTGCGCCTTTTTGTATGCCAGATAAAAAAGCCCGATTGATTAAATCGGGCTTTCTATTAGTTCAATAGATCTACAAACTGATCAAACAAATACCGCGAATCATGCGGTCCTGGAGACGCCTCTGGGTGATGTTGGACCGAAAATGCCTTACGGCCTTTTACCCGTAAGCCTTCCACTGTCTGGTCATTTAAATTAATATGTGTCAATTCTGCTTTTTCAGAAGATTTTAAATCATCCATCTTCACGGCAAAACCATGATTTTGTGAGGTAATCTCAGACAAACCAGTAATCAGATTCTTCACTGGATGATTCAATCCACGATGTCCATTATGCATTTTATACGTAGATAACCCACAAACTTGAGCCAAAATCTGATGACCTAAACAAATGCCAAAAACCGGTTTGTCGCTTGCTAAAAACTGTGATACCGTCTCAACGGCATATGGCATCGTAGCCGGATCACCCGGGCCATTCGAAACAAAGTACCCGTCTGGATTCCACGCTGCGATTTCAGCATAGGATGTTTTGGCCGGGAAAACTTGTAAATAACAATCGCGCTCGGCGATGTTAGATAAAATACTTTTTTTCACACCCAGATCCAAGACGGCTACCTTTTTGCTTGCAGAAGGATCACCAACAAAGTAAGCTTCTTTCGTACAAACTTGAGAAGATAATTCTAGTCCTTCCATGGAAGGAATCTTAGCTAACTCAGCCTGTAAGGTGGATAAATCAAAAATCTCGGAAGAAATCAAACAGTTCATCACACCTTGCGTTCGGATATGACGCACAAGTGCACGGGTATCAATCCCTGAAATACCGACTAAATTGGCCTTCGCTAAATAATCCTGCAAAGATCCATCGGCCGTTTCACGTGAATGAATACTGGCAAACTCATTACATACCATACCGGCAATTTGAACTTGACTAGATTCAGCTTCAAGTCCATCGATCACACCGTAATTTCCGATGTGTGCCGTGGTATTAATAATTACTTGGCCACTGTAAGAAGGGTCGGTGTAAATTTCTTGATAACCTGTCATTCCGGTATTGAAGCAAATCTCTCCACCATGGGTCCCAATCTTGCCTAAAGCCTTGCCATGAAACAGCGTTCCATCTTGTAATAACAGTACTGCGGGTGTCGACTCAGTAACTTTCATAAATTTGTGCTAGCTAATTAATTTTCAATCCTAAAAAAAGGGCTTCAACGAATTGTTGAAGCCCTTCCAAAAAATCGGGGAAACGAATTAAGCGTCTTCTCCTTTTTCTTCTGTAGACTCCTCTGTTGCAGGTGCTTCAGGAGCATCTTCAACTACATCAGCAGCTGGAGCTTCTGCTACAACTTCTTCTGCGGCTGGCGCTTCCTCAACAACTTCTGCAACTGGTGCTTCCGCTACAACTTCTTCTGCTGCTGGGGTTTCTTCAACAACTTCAGCGGCTGGTGCTTCTTCAACAACTTCAGCAGAAGGCACTTCAGCAACTGGTGCTGCGGCTACTGCCTCATCTTTCTTAGCTCCTGCACGACGACTACGACGTGTTTTGCCTGCTTTTTCAGCAGCTGCAGCTAACATAGTTTCGTTGAAGTCAACTAGCTCGATGAAACACATTTCTGCGTTATCACCTAAACGATTGCCTAACTTAATAATACGTGTATAACCACCTGGGCGATTCGCTACTTTCTCAGAAACGATGCTGAACAATTCTTTAATAGCATCCTTACTTTGTAAATAAGAGAAAACCACACGACGATTGTTTGTGCTGTCAGTTTTTGATTTCGTGATCATTGGCTCAATGTACTTACGCAACTCCTTTGCCTTCGCAACTGTTGTTTCGATACGTTTGTGCAAGATTAACGAAGTGGCCATATTAGATAATAAGGCTGCTCTGTGGGAAGCTGTTCTTCCTAAGTGATTAAATTTTTTACCGTGTCTCATTGTTGTAATTCGTAAGTTAAAAGCTCTTTCGAGCTGCGGTTAGTATGCGACTTGCATACCACCTATTACTTTTAGTTTAAGTATTAATCTTCGTCTAAACGATATTTAGATACATCCATTCCGAACGTTAGACCTTTTTCTTCGATCAATTGCTCTAACTCAGTTAAGGATTTCTTGCCAAAGTTGCGGAACTTCATCATATCTGAAATTTCTAATTTCGCTAATTCTCCTAGGGTACGCACATCTGCTGATTTC
>CAMCXW010000055.1 GCA_945883625.1 Spirosoma fluviale | reverse complement strand
GGCCAACATGGTTTTCATCCGGAACAAACGGCGTTGCGTTTTAAGATTGATGGAACACGGATTTTTGACATGGAAGTGATCCAAATGCCACGCATTAAAGTAAAATTGACACCTGAAGAGGCAAAGTTGATTCCTTAGTTGGCAACCTCAAAGGATTGCACATGCTCAAATACGCTTCCTTTTTGGAACGATTTTAATATCCAACCACCTCCAATGACATCATTTCCCTCGTAGAAAACGGCTGCTTGGCCTGGCGCAATGCCACTAACATCCGCATGAAAGTCAACTTTGATTTTAGCACCGTGTTGGTAAATGACCGCATCCGTTCCTGCGTCTTTATATCGAACTTTTGTAACCGTTTCTATGCCTTCAGCGGGAATTTCTGGGTATTTCTGAAGATTGAGTTGACCTACCCACATGCCGGTCCGATTTAAATCTGCAATCTCGCCAATCACGACTTCATTTGTTTCTTTGCGAATTTCAATTACGTAAGCGGGATAACCAAAGGCTTTGCCCAAACCTTTTCGTTGGCCTACCGTATAAAACGGATAGCCCTCATGTGTGCCAATGACCTTGCCTGAAGTATCCACAAAATTTCCGCCGGCTACTTCCGCTTCTAATTCAGGTAAACGTCGTTTTAAAAATCCACGGTAATCATTGTCTGGCACAAAGCAGATCTCGTAGCTTTCAGATTTATTAACCAAATCCACAAAGCCACGTTCAATCGCCATCTCCCGAATGCGCGCTTTAGTCAATCCGCCCAAAGGTAGAATGGTGCGCGCGAGACTAGATTGCGAAACGCCCCAAAGCACGTAACTCTGGTCTTTTAAAGCATCTACACCTTTTGAAATGATGTGTCGGCCATTTTCCTCACGTATCTGTGCATAGTGTCCGGTCGCGATAAATTCACAACCTAATTGATCCGCACGCCGAAGTAGTGCGTCCCATTTTATGTGCGTATTACACATGACACATGGATTCGGGGTACGTCCGTCCACGTATTCTTGCGTGAAGTAATCGATGACCGAATCACCAAATTCTTCACGTATATCCAATATATAATGTGGGAAACCGAGCGAGACTGCTATATGGCGCGCGTCATTAATGGAATCTAGGGAACAGCAGCCTGTTTCCTTTTTATCTCCACCTGAACTGGCATAATCCCAGGTTTTCATGGTCATTCCTATGACCTCATATCCTTGTTCGTGTAATAAAACAGCTGCGACTGAGCTGTCGATGCCGCCGCTCATGGCGACTAAAACGCGTCCTTTTGATTCCATATTTCCTTACAGGTTCAAAGCCTGCTGTAAATTTCCCGCAAGTTAGGATTTATTTCGCCAAATGGCCAATTATCTTGGTATTTACCCATTGAAAACGTACTTTTGTGCTCGTTTATTTCCTTGACAAACATGTTAAAAACCCAGGTTAAAGTTTCATCGATTGCTAATTTGTCTGACGCACGGTATTGTGCAGGAATGGGCGTTGAGTGGTTAGGGTTTCCTTTGCAGGAGATAACGTTAGAGCGATTCACTGAAATTCGCAATTGGTTAGCAGGCGTTCAAATCGTAGGGGAATTTACAAAGGTGACCGCTGAACAGATTCGTGAAATTGTCGCAACCTATCAACCGGATGTGATTGAGATTGATTCGAGCGTGTCGTTGGTGGCCATTCAGTCGATTGACATACCCAAGATACTTCGTGTTAATATTGACACAGATAATTTACCAGCTATTTTTGCGGCATCTGCTCCTTATGTAAGCCATTTTTTACTAGTAGGTGATTCGCTTGGTTCGTTGACTGGCATGGAAGCATCAATTGAAATTTGGGCTGCGCAATATCCGATTATATTAGGTTTAGACATTCCTGAAGATGATTTAGATGAATGGGTAGAACAAAGTTCGATTCAGGGAATTGGTTTAGTAGCTGGTGAGGAGGATCGTCCAGGCTTCCGTGATTTCACGGATTTAATGACTATCTTAGAAAAATTAGAAACGGAATAATCTATGCTTGAGCAGATAAAGCAATTTTTTTCACGTGTTAACGCATTGATTGTCCAAGCTTGCATGAAGCTTGTACATGTATTGTTGGCGGGAATTAAAAAGGTAATCGGTGCCAAATTGTATGGGAAGGCTGAGGGGGTGGGTCAACAGGCGTCTGACTTCTACCAGGAAAAGCGAAATTCAATTCAAGCTTATTACGATGCTCGTGTAGATAAAAACTCACCTTATTATAAGCCCATCGTTCGTATGTGGCGTATTACAGGGAAGACATTTTTATATGGGATGGTTTATTTGTTTATCATTGAGACCAATATTTTTTGGTTGACAGGTCAAATGCCAAGTGTAGATGATCTTCAAAATCCAAAATTGTCGCAAGCTTCCGAGATTTATTCAGCGGATGGCGTGCTTTTAGGCAAGTTTTTTGCAGAAAACAGAACACCGATTCGGGATTATAATTTGATTTCTCCTTATTTGGTACAAGCTTTAGTGGCTACGGAAGATGCGCGTTTCTATGAGCATACGGGTATTGATTTTCAAGCATGGGCGGGTGTTGCCATTGGAATAGCTAAAGGTGGCGATCGTGGGGGTGGGAGTACGATTTCTCAACAACTAGCTAAGAATTTATTCAAAACGCGAACTAAAAAGAGTTTCACAAAAACAGGTTTGTTGGGCTATATCCCTGGTTTAAATAAATTGATCTATAAGACCAAAGAATGGGTTACCGCTATCAAATTAGAGCGTTTTTATACGAAAGATGAAATCATTCTTTGGTATTTAAATACGGTAGATTATGGGAATAATGCGTACGGGATTAAGGTAGCAGCTAATACCTATTTTAATACCTCGGCGGATAGTTTGAATATTCAAGAAGCCGCTATTTTGATTGGCCTTCAAAAGGCAACAACGACCTATAATCCAAAGCGGTACGATGGCAAGCCATTGGCAGAAAATAAAGCTTGGAAGCGTAGAAATGTCGTTTTGGCACAGATGGTTAAATCGGGTTATTTGAAAAAAGCGGCATATGATTCATTAGCAATACTACCTATTGTTCTCCATGAAAATGAGGAATCTCCCTATGATGGAACGGGTAATTATTTCAAGGTTGCCGTTGCAAAATACATTCAAGAATGGGCGAAGGCCAATGAAATGGAGATTGATTTATATCGAGATGGTTTGAAAATCACGACGACGATTGACTCCCGTTTGCAAATTCATGCGGAAGAGGCGGTCGAAGAGGGCATGCGTTCAACGCAAAAATCGTTTGATAATCATTGGATTGGGCAAAATCCATGGGTGGATGAGTCAGGGAAGGAGATTCCAGGGTTTATTGATTCGGTGGCGAAACGGACAGAATATTATAAGGCATTAGTCAAGCGATATCCGAATAATCCAGATTCAGTGCTGTACCAAATGAAAAACGTGAAGCGTAAAATGTGGGTTTATTCGCGTAATACCTTGGGTGAGGAGCAGCAAACGATGAGTGCTTACGATTCCATTCAATACTATAAACGCTTTTTGCAAGCGGGTATGATGACCCTCGATCCATATACGGGCCATATTAAAGCTTGGGTAGGTGGACTTGATTTTAAATATTTTAAATATGATCACGTAAAGCAAAGTAAGCGTCAAGCAGGGTCAACTTTTAAGCCTTTTGTGTACACGGCTGCGATAGACGGACCTCGTGATTTATCACCTTGTTTTGCTGTGGAAGACGCGCCTTATTCGTTGGAAATCGAGGAAAAGGGCGAGAAGAAAATTTGGAGTCCACACAATGCAGATGGCACGTTTTCCTATAGTTTGATGCCATTGAAGCGCGCCTTGGCGAAGTCGGTGAATACCGTCACTGCCCGACTCACCAATGACATTGTGGGTCCGGATACGGTGGTCTATTATGCCCAAAAAATGGGTATAAAGAGTCCATTGAAGCCTGTCGCGTCGATTGGTTTAGGATCATTTGATGTGTCTTTATTTGAAATGATTGGGGCATATTCTGCTTTTGTGAATGAGGGAATTCACGTGGAGCCGATGCTCGTCACGGAGATTAAAGATCAAAATGGAAAGGTTATTTCAACATTTGAATCAACGGCTACTCGGGTAATTCGTAAAGAATCTGCTCAATTAGTTCGTTCCATGCTAGAAGGAGTAATCCATGAAGGAGGAACGGCCAGTTCGTTGCTTTGGGGCGATGGAGCAGCTTTATTGCCCGAAGGAAATAATCGCTACGCACACAATTTTGCAGGTAAAACGGGTACCACCTCGAATCATTCGGATGGTTGGTTTATCGGTATGACTCAAAATTTAATTTCAGGTGTCTGGGTCGGCGGAGATGATCGATCGATACACTTCCGTTCCGGTGCACTGGGTGAGGGATCAAAAACTGCCATGCCTATCTATAAACGGTTTATGTTGAAGGTGGTCAAAGATCCTGCTTTAGCGATGTATAAACCTACGCCATTTGATCGATTGGATAAGCGTGTTGTCAAGAAAGATTTTGATTGCGGCAATGGTGTAAGTACGTTGCCAGATTCACTTCAAGTGTCAGATGCGGAGTTAGATTCATTAAATGCCTTAATGGAAAATCCGACAGAACCAACCGATTCAAGTAGTCAGAGTCCTAATTAGTATGCATAAAGAACAAATAGAAGCGTATTTTCGCGATTTGCAAGATCGTATTTGCGATGGAATCGCTCAGGCGGATGGTACGGGAATTTTCAAAGAGGATAGTTGGCTGCGACCGGAAGGCGGAGGAGGTAGAACGCGGCTTATTGAAGGAGGTTCAATTTTAGAAAAGGCGGGCGTTAATTTTTCCGCGGTTTCAGGCCCGTTGCATCCTAAAATGGTTACCAGCTTAAACGTGACGGAAGAAGTTGAATTCTTCGCTACGGGTGTTTCCATTGTGATGCACCCATTCAATGCTTGGGTTCCCATTATTCACATGAATGTGCGTTATTTTGAACTTAGCAATGGTCAAAATTGGTTCGGCGGAGGAATCGATTTAACCCCCCATATTATTATTCCGGAACAGGCGAAGTGGTTTCACCAACAAGTCAAAGCGGCATGTGATGGGTTTGGAGAAGATGTTTATGCGCGTTACAAAACGTGGGCGGATGATTATTTTTATAATACGCACCGAAATGAAACCCGTGGAATCGGCGGAATTTTCTTTGATTACTTAAAAGAAGATAAAGCAAAAACGTTTGACTTTGTGAAGTCGGTGGGTGAAACGTTTGTTCCCATTTACAGTCATTTAATGAAAGTAAATGCGAGTAAATCTGTGAGCCAACAAGAACGTGATTTTCAATTGTTACGCCGAGGACGTTATGTGGAGTTTAACTTAGTGCATGATCGGGGTACCAAATTCGGTTTGGAGACGAATGGCCGGACGGAATCGATATTAATGAGTTTGCCGCCATTGGCATCGTGGGAATATATGCATGATGTGAGTGGGTATCCGGAGGGTCAGCAAACCTTAGATTTGCTTAAAAAGGGAATTGATTGGGTGTAAAAAAAGGTGAGCATTTCGTGCTCACCTTTTTTGTTTTATTGGGCTGCTTCCCACACAACCTCAAGACTTTTTGGAGTCATTAAAAGGATTCGGGTAGGAGCGGGTAATAACACTAAACGGGTTGCGGCTACCGGATCTTCGATCCATTCAACTTCAACGCCTTCTTTTTTGCCTATTTCAATTTCACCATCGGCAGTTTCTACAAATTTCTTCGCTAAGTACGCCGTAGGTAATAATACATCAGATTCTGGGCAATGTTTGATATGTACTTTCTCTAGGATTTCCTCGAGTTCTTCTCCATATTTTTCATTAAAATCATCTTCCAAATCATGTAGTAATTCTTCGACGTCATCATAGGTTTCGTCAGAATAACTCAATTTGCTTAATTTCAAGCGTTGTTCTAAAATGGCAATCATCGCCTTGTCAATCGTATTCATTCAATTTAATGTTTAAAATGATGCCGTAAATTTAGGCAAAAGGATTTGTTCTTTTGGTATGTGGATTGGAATAAATATGCCCCTTTTGAATCGATAGCCCACAATCAAAATTATTCGTATACAGTTTTCCTGTCCCCAAACCTTGTGGGAGATGATTTCGGTATTCACCTGTGAATTGCGCGACTGCTTGTAGCCCAATGTTAGATTCTAATGCAGAGGTAATCCACCAGTCCGTTCCTACGGTTTCGGCCGCCTGTATCCAGGCATTACTAGCTCCAAAACCACCTACTAAACTTGGTTTTAGAATTATATAAGGTGCTTGTATAGATTCTAATAGGGCCTGAGGATCTTTAGCCTGAATTAATTCTTCATCTAGTGCTACAGGTAAAATGTTTAATGCGCATAATTCGCGCATCGCTTTCCATTGCCCTGCTTGAATTGGTTGTTCGATGGAATGAATGTCAAGTTTTGCGAGCCTCTCTAGTTTTGATGGGGCATCCTGTGGCGAAAAGGCGCCGTTGGCATCTACGCGAATCGTTAATTCTTTAGCTGAGAAATGAGTTCTGATCTCTGAAATAATCTCCATTTCTTGTTCAAAATCAATCGCGCCGATTTTTAATTTAAGACACGAATAACCCTCTGCAAGTTTCTCAGCGATTTGTTGGCGCATAAACTCGGGACTACCCATCCAAATCAACCCATTGATCGGTAGACTCGATACACCTCGTGAAAATGAATTATCAAAGTATACACCATCTTTTGAATGAAAATAATCTAGTAAGGCCATCTCGAGTGCCGCCCGAAAGGAGGGCTGTTCAAATGGTATGGTTTGCACCAGGCCGTCTATATCTTCAGGATTTTCTGGCAGGTGTTTGATTGTCGCGATGGCTTTTTGAAAAGCAGGTAAGCAATCCTCTTCAAATTCGGGACTTAATCCACGCAAGGGTCCGGCTTCACCTAGGCCAAATTTCCCATCTTGTTCAATTTGTATGAAATAGCTCGTTTTTTGTTTCAGTACCCCACGCGATGTACCTGCTTCGAAATGGAATTGTAAGGGATGGCTGAGCAATTGAATCATGTTGCAATTTATTATTTTTGTGGCATTTTTGCCCCTCCCTAGATTATTTATTAGCTTTAGGCCGATTATGAAAAAGTGGGTATATCGATTATTGGCAGGAATTTTTGGCGCAATTACGCGCTTCCGAAATACATGGTATGATCAAGGTATTCTTTCATCTATCCATTTTACAAAGCCATTTACGCTGGTCGTAGGGAATCTGGCCGTAGGCGGTACGGGTAAAAGTCCTTTGGTTAATTACTTAATTTCTCATTGGAAGTTTTCGGGTACGTTCGGGATTCTGAGTAGGGGATATGGCCGTAAAACGACGGGTTTTCATTGGGTTAATGCTGATTCAACCGCTTCAGAGGTTGGTGATGAACCCTTAGCCTATAAGCGACAATTTGCAGATTTACCTGTTGCAGTGTGTGAGAATCGCCTGAAAGGCATCGAACAAATGAACGATTTGGATGCTATTATTTTAGATGATGCATTTCAACACCGGGCCTTAACGGCTGATTTGAATCTAGTATGTACCACTTTTTCAAAGCCATTTTTTGCGGATTCACTTATGCCTTTGGGTAGCTTGCGTGAATCACTTGATGGGCTCAATCGTGCTCATGCCATTATTGTCAACCGTTGTCCAGAAATAGTAACCGCGGAACAAAAAGAGCCATTCCTTCGATTTGGTTTACCCGTGTTTTTTACGCGCGTTGTCTATGGGGTGCCGCTTGGAAACAGTGCCAAAAACATCTCAAAATGGCATATTTTCGCTGGGATAGCTGATCCTTTACCTTTCTTTAAAGCGGCGAATAAGTTTGGTGATATTCTGAATCAGGAAACCTATGCAGATCATTATGCATTTCAAAAAGCTGATTATCTGTATTGGGAGCATGTTGCGGCCAGCTTAGACCATACGGCAGGAATATTAACAACCCACAAAGATTATGTGCGGATGGAGGAACATGTAGGTAGCTACCCGGCACTACATTCACGTTTGTTTTATTTGCCTATGCAGATGGAATTTATAGATCAAGAAGCGGAGTTTTGGGCTTGGTTAACTTCTCAGGTTCCGCTTAATCTCAAAAATTAGCTACCTTTACGGCGTGAAAATTCGATTCCTCGTATTTCTTTTTGGACTCATTACCTTTCAAAGTATAGGTCAATTTCCCAACCCTAATAATCCCATGGGAAATGGGGGAGTTAATACGAATGGTGGAATTAACACGAATGGGGGATTTCCAACAACACCTACTACAGCAACCCAATCACAAGGACCTCAAAAGTCAGGAAGAGCAGCGCTTGATGATTCTACGAAGCAAATCTATGGTCCAGAATCTATGCATTTTTTTCTAGAGCAAGATGTGATGGATAGTCAGATTCAAAAACGACGCATTGATACGACCTTACATCTTTTTCATCGCTATTTATTTCAAGAGCGCAGTGGGTTTTTGCAGACTAATTTAGGTTCGGATGGTACGGCAACGCGGTCCATTTTCACTCCTGTTACAGCTACCTTAGGTACGCAATTGGGCTATAATGTCTATACTCCCTATGCTTTTGCTTCTGAAAAAATTCGTTATATCAATACTAAATCTCCTTTTTCTGATGTTGAATTTAACGATGGCGCCGGTGGGCAAACTCGTTTAAACTTTTCATTCGCTAGAAACATCGATTCACTTTGGAACGTTGGCCTTGAATTACAACGTCTCGTTTCTGATAAAGCTTTTACGGATGATGCTTTTAAAGCACGTAATTTAAATTTGACAGGCCAGTGGGGATTTTTAGTGCATACTAATTATCGTTCACGTTCTGATCGATATCGAATTTTGGCTCACATTAATTATTATAATCACGAAGTAAATGATCAGGGCGGAATCATGTTAATTAATGACCTGACGCCCATTCAGGCGCTGAAGTATGTGGATAATACTGCTTATTTGACGGCTGCTAAGACGCAGACAAAAGATAAATTTTTGAAGTTTCATGTCTACCAGGAATTTATTGGATTTAAGGGATTGCAGTTGTTTCAGCGATTGGATGTGGAAAGCCGACAAGTCAAATTCAGAGATTTAGATTTTGAGAATAATTTAGGGAAACGTTTTTACCCTAAAACGTACATTAACTACATTCAGCCACCCGCTTCAGATTCGTTGTATAACGAGAATAATTGGCAATCATTCAGTCATCAAACGGGATTGAAGGGCGTGTTTAGAAAGTTTACATACCGCGCGCATGTGCGTCAGCGCTATTGGTCTGTCCGTAATCCGCTGACCGATGTGACGAAAAATAGACTTGAAAATTATGTGGGGCTTTGGTTACATCAAAAATTCACTGAAACCGTTGATTTTACCGCTGAGGGGGAATATTTGATTGGGTCCGATTATCAATTAAAGGCTAAGTTTGAGTCGCCATGGTTTTATGTGCAAGCTCAGCGGACTTCGTCGAGTCCAAGTATTGCGCAAACGTGGATGTATAATTCTTCTTATCGTTGGGATAAAGGCTTGAATCAAATTTCATTTGATCAGCTGGAAGGAGGAATTTCAATCGGAAATGCGAAAATGTATTTTAAACCATCGGTGACGATTCAGCGAATTGGGAATTGGGTGTATTTTGATAGCTTAGCCAATGTGCGCCAAGAGTCTAAGGGACTCGGTGTATTTCGCACGGGATTAGCTTGGGGAGGTGAACGTGGGCGCGTCGTTTGGAATACGAATGTTTTCGCTAATACGCTAACTGGGCCTGATGTGATGCGCATGCCAAATTTTGCTGCAAATGCGAACCTAGCTGTAAATGTGCAATACAAGAAACTTCTTTATGTGCAAATCGGGCTAGACGCACATTATTTGTCGGCCTACTACGGTGATGCCTATATGCCGGCGACCCAACAATTTCACTTACAAAATCAAGTTAAATTACCCGCATTTGTGCAGGTGGATCCATATCTAAGTTTACGTATCAATCGGGTTCGCTTATTTTTCAAATATGCGAATGCCGCACAGGGCTTAATTTCAAATAATCATTATGTAGCTTATTTGTATCCTGCTATGCGAAGAAGTTTTGCCTATGGGGTCAAGTGGCTTTTATTTGATTAATTTTTGATATGTTTGTAGGTATAATTTTATCCTATTAAACATGAATTTTTCTACACGAAGGGAATGGATCAAAGGAATGGCATTAGCCACCTTAGGTGCCGTGGTTTCCTACCCATTAACAGCACAAAATTCCGGGAGTACGTTAGCATTATCTGCTATTGATGAAGCATCTTTAAACTTATGGATGGGCGCTATTATTCCAGAATCAAAAATTCCAGGAGCTGTCAGTCTAGGTGTACCTGCGTTTGTCAAAACGATGCTCAAAGATTGTTACGAACCAGCTGCTCAATCAACCTTTAAAAAAGTTTTAGGTCAAATTCCTGCTTGGTTTCAAACCGAAAATGGGCATGCACTTGCAGTCGCAACTGCGGCAGAAAAGGAGCAATTTTTATTTCTGTTAGAGAAGGGTCAATTTGGTGTAGAAGCACAAAAGGCGATGGCTACCTTGAAAGGTCTGACGATTCAGGGCTATACGAGCACGGAATACGTTTTAGTTAATCATTTAAATTATCAAATGGCACCCGGTTTTTGGAATCCGTGCGTACCTGTCAAAAAATAAATAATGGAGATTTTAAAGCATGCTGAAAAGCGAACTTATGGTGCAATTGTCATTGGTTCAGGAGTAGCTGGTGGATGGGCTGCCAAAGAGTTTTGTGATAAAGGAATAAAAACGCTGGTTTTGGAACGGGGTCGGAAAGTGACGCATAATGAAGACTACCCAACAACCCTGATGAGTCCTTGGGAGTTTGAACATCGTGGCCGATTAACCAATGAGGAGATTGCAGCCAACCCGGTCGTAAGTAAATGTTATGCATTTAAAGAAGATACGAAGCACTTTATGGTAAAGGATGCGGAGCATCCTTATGTCCAAGACAAGCCATTTGACTGGATTCGTGGCTACCAAGTAGGAGGTAAATCCTTGCTTTGGGCTCGCCAAACACAACGTTGGTCTCAATTCGATTTTGAAGGTCCGGCACGGGATGGATTTGCAACACCTTGGCCAATTGACTATAAAGATATTGACCCATGGTATTCGTATGTAGAATATTTTGCTGGTATTTCAGGGAATAAAGATGGGTTAGATTCCTTGCCAGATGGGGATTTTTTACCTCCATACGAGTTAACTTGTGTGGAAAAACACTTTCAAAAAGAAGTTAAACGTATGTATCAAGACCGCCATGTAATCGTGGCGCGTTGCGCCCATTTGTCGGAGCCGCGCGAGATTCATTATCAACAAGGTCGCGGTCGGTGTATGAGTCGGAATTTATGTCAGCGAGGTTGCCCTTATGGTGGTTATTTTAGCTCGAATGCGTCTACGTTGCCATGGGCTGCGAAGACGGGAAATATGACGTTACGTCCGGATTCAATTGTTGATTCGGTTATTTATGATGAAAAGAAGGGTAAGGCGACTGGTGT
>CAMCXW010000054.1 GCA_945883625.1 Spirosoma fluviale | reverse complement strand
CGTGGCCAACATGCCTTAAGTCCAGAAGGATTTGAAGCAGCAGCAAACGAAACGAGCGCGTTGATCTTAGATACACGTGATCCTCAAACTTTTGCCGCAGGATTTGTCCCTAACTCGATCAACATCGGTATCGATGGATCTTTTGCTCCGTGGGTTGGTGCGATGATTCCAGACATTAAACAAGAAATCATATTAGTGACGGATGAAGGTCGTGAGGAGGAAGTAATCACACGTTTAGCGCGTGTTGGTTATGACTTCACAATCGGTTACTTGAAGGGTGGATTTGCAACTTGGAAAGCTTCAGGAAAAGAGTTTGATCAGATCGAATCCATCGAACCAGCAGAAGCATTCAAACGTATTCAAGCAGGCGAAGGTGAAATCATCGACGTACGTAAGAATTCAGAATATTTATCTGAGCACGTGATTGATGCAGAAAATGCTCCTTTGGATTTCATCAATGATAGCATGTTAAAGATTAACAAGAACAAGACATACTTCGTACACTGTGCGGGTGGTTACCGTTCGATGATCTTTAATTCTACATTAAGAGCTCGTGGGTACGATAACTTAATTGACATCAATGGTGGCTTTAAAGCGATCAAAGAATCTGAAAAGTTCAAAGTATCTGATTTTGTTTGTCCTTCAACCCTTTTGTAATCATGGAAGAGTTATTAGCAAATCCAGCAACTACGGTTGTTGACGTACGTGAAACAGGCGAATTTGCCAGTGGACATTATGCAGGAGCGATTAATATTCCGTTGGGAATTGTTCCTTTACGCATCGATGAATTCAAGGAGATGAATGGTCCGATTGTGGTTTATTGCCGCAGTGGTAACCGCTCAGGAATGGCCATGAACTTATTAAAGCAAGCCGGATTGTCCGAGGTGTTTAACGGAGGAGGATTACACGATATGCTTGTTTATCAAGATTAAAATGCCTTAAATTAGCCCAGGGTATGCCTGGGCTTTTAATATATGAAAACATGTTCACAACACTGACACAAAATTGGAATATCATGCGGGTTATCCGCCTCGTTATCGGAGGATATGCCTTGATAGAAGCTTATCGTGGCAATGACACACTCATGGGCTTGCTTGGCTTGGTGCTGGTAGGCATGGCGCTATTGAATGCAGGTTGCGGTTCGCAAGGTTGCGGGGTACCTATTCAAAAATCCAATAAAAAAGAAACTGATGATGTGGAATATGAAGAAGTTCATTCAAAATAATATTTGGCAAATCTTAGGTGGAATATTCGGCGGCATCGGCGGATATTTCTACTGGCGAGATATTGGTTGTGCTACAGGTACTTGCCCGATTACCAGCAAACCATTAAACAGCATCGTTTACTTTGCTGTGTTGGGTTATTTTATGATTGGCACTATCTCACAATGGCGCACTTTAAAAGAAGAGCAAAAAGATTTATAAAATTTTAACTAAATTCAAAATCAGACTAGCGACTGACGACTAGCGACTAATTTAACTTACTATGATGGAAACAATCACCCAACCCTGGCCTTGGTATACGGCAGGAATTATTATCGGACTTATCGTTCCGGCCTTATTAATTTTAGGGAACAAACACTTTGGTATATCGGCCAACTTACGCCATGCGTGCGCAGCGTGTTTACCGAGTAACATTCCTTTCTTCAGTTATGATTGGAAGAAAGAATCTTGGAACTTCTTCTTTGTGGGAGGAATTTTAGTGGGAGGTATCATTTCTACACTTTACTTAGGATCTGATGAAGCAGTCATTGTCCACCCAGATTTAGCCAAAGAATTAGCTACCTATGGTATCACCGATTTCTCTGGTATGGTTCCAGCTCAGTTGTTTTCATTTGAAAGTCTATTCACTTTACGTGGACTTGTGATGATGATCGGTGGAGGATTTTTAGTAGGATTCGGTGCTCGTTATGCAGGTGGATGTACCTCTGGACATGCAATCATGGGTCTTTCCGATCTTCAATGGCCATCATTAGTTGCTACTATCTGTTTCATGATCGGTGGTTTCGTTATGGCTAATTTCATTTTACCATTCATCTTACATTTATAATACCCATGGAAAATAAGACAACAGAACACGCAAATCCAGTAGATTTCGAAGTACGTTCATTAGACACGATGTGTGTCAACGAATCTGAATTGGTTCACCCTTGGTGGTATAATTTCAAATATGCGGCCGTTGGGGTGATTTTTGGTATTGTATTTATCAAAGCTGAAATTATCTCTTGGTTCAGAATCCAAGAAATGTTTCGTTTACAGAGCTTTCACATGTATGGTGTGATCGGAACGGCCGTGGTAGTAGGAGCCATCTCCGTATTTATTATTAAAAAATTCAAAATTAAAAGTATCCACGGAGAAGAAATTACGTTCACCGATAAGAAATTCAATAAGGGCCAAATCATTGGTGGCTTGATTTTTGGACTTGGATGGGCATTAACGGGAGCTTGCCCTGGTCCACTTTTTGCTCAGGTGGGAACAGGCGCATTTGTCATATTAGTTGTTGTCCTAAGCGCAACTGCAGGAACGTGGGTATATGGTAAATTCAGAGACCAGTTACCGCATTAGAGTTAAGAGAGCAGAGAGTAGAGAGGGATTTCGGTTTAAGTCGGAATCCCTTTTTTGTTTATCAACATTAAAAAATAACAACAACGAAAAACCATTAACATACGTTATGAAAAATCTAAATGCCATTGGACTAGACAAGTCTAAATCAAAAGAGCTTGCGGAGAAAATAAATATTCTGCTGGCTAATTATTCTATCTTCTATCAAAATACAAGAGGATACCATTGGAACATCAAAGGCCAAAAATTCTTTGAACTTCACTTAAAATTTGAGGAACTATACACTGATTTACTTTTGAAAATAGATGAAGTAGCAGAACGAATCCTTACCTTAGGGCACACTCCTCTTCATAACTATTCTACCTACAAACAGACTTCGCTTATTGCAGAAAGCACTGAAGTTTCAGACGGAATTAAGGCAGTAGAAAATATCCTTGAATCATTTAAAATTACGATCACACTCCAACGGGAAATTCTAAATTTATCCGCTGAGACAGAAGATGAAGGTACAAATGCACTAATGAGTGATTACATTCGAGCACAGGAAAAACTTGTCTGGATGTACTCCGCTTTTTTAACTACCTAAATAAACATAAAAAGACGCTATCAAATGACAGCGTCTTTTTTTTTAATCCAATTAAATCTAAATTATCTAAACGTATAATCCACTCCCGTCACTTGGCTCAACAAATCCTGAGGACCATCTAAAATCTTCGCATCGTGGCGCAAGACAGGTGTAACTGGAGAGAATTTAGCTAAGTATTCTTTCATCATGGAATGTAGGGTATAAGCTGTATTTATTGGCTCTTTTACACCCCTCATGCGGCACAACATATCCTCGGGATCGCCATCGCGCTCACAAGCACACAACGTATACATGCGGTTTTTATCTAATGCTGCGCCAGCAATAGTTACCTTTTTCACGCGTTCGCCTACCCGATCAAATGCCTTAAATTCTACTTGCATACCTTTAAAGCGAATAAGCCAACCGCCAAATCGCTTGGAAGCATCTTGAGCAAATACGTTCTGCATTTCTTTTTCCAACCAATCTAAAATTTGTTGGCCTGAAGCTTTCGCCGTACGAATCGTGCTATCCACAGGTAACATATCATATAGATAACCTTCAGTAATAGCTACTTTCCCATCTTTACCAGGCACACGTGGAGGACAAAAACGGAATCCATTAGATAACACAACATCCGCATTCACTTTCCATTTTAACGCATCTACAATCATCGTATCAATGGTATTCTCCACAACAAAGTTGCGGTAAAGTGGAACGGTACTATACCCTAAAACTTTGTTAATATCATCCCTATACGGCTTTTCTAATTCTTGAACTAAGGTCTTTATCGCCGGATCAGCAGGGTATTTGATGGGATCCACTTCAATTAATTCATAGGTGGAACCTAGGACCTTACCATCTTTAACTTGGATATCGAGTTTACCCACAAACGAACCAAAAGCCCCTGGCTCAACAATCTTGGTATATTCTGCTTGAATCGGTTTACGAATACGCTCATGCGTATCAGCCCCGAAAATATAATCCACACCCTGACAATCCGGGTTATTTCCTAAGGCAATTTGTTGAGATAGTCCCAAATGAGATAGAATAATCACAAAATCACATTGTTCTTGCTCACGCAATAAAGTCACATATTCCTTGAGGTTATCCTCAGGTTTGGTATATACAATTCCTTTCGAATACATCGGTGATTGACGTAATGGAACTAATGGATCTGTATATCCAAGAAAACCTATCTTAACCCCCATGCGGTGCATGATTTGGTAAGGCTGAAAGATCAGTTCGCCTTTCTTTCCATCCCCTAAATCATGGTACATATTGGCGCAAATTTTAGGAGCTAAAAGCCCACCCAATAATTTTTGCATGTTCTTTTTGTAATAGACTACCTCCCAGTTTCCCGGTAAATAAAGGTCATAATCCATCGCATTTAACAAAGGTACGAATGCTTGACCTGTTGTTTTTACCGAAAGCATACTACCTTGGAACATATCACCTGTATCTAAAGTGATCGTGTTTTCAGGATTTTTCTCCTTTAACTTTTTTAAAGCGGTCGCCATATGTGGATACCCACCTGCTTTACGAAAGGTCAATTCATTATTTTCCCAAAACAATTCATCATGTGCATGCAGTTGGCAGTGCACATCCGTTGTTTGGAGAATCGTGATTTGACCAGATCCAGCAATTGATTTAGTTGATGAAGTGTTCGTTTTGGAGGTCTTAGCTTTTAAGGCAACCGGCGATAAAGCCGCTACACTTGTTAGGATTCCACCTTGTAAAAATTTTCTTCTTGAGTTCATTCGGTTTATTATTTAGACTTCTTGTGTTTAGCAATCCACTCTTTTATCGGCTTATACGGCCCATATTTATGTTGTTCTTCCGTAAATGGATCCGCAAATGGACCAAATGGATGATCAAATGGTTTAGCCGCAATATCCGGCCAATCTTGACTCAAATCTTTAGCAGGGCGAGGCATCGAATTGACATAAGCTGCCAAATCCCACGCTTCCTCATCGGATAATTGAGGCTTATCGTAATTGGCCCCTAAAGGCATATTGTATTTCACATAACCGGCAAAATTTGACATACGGTAAAGACCCGCGCCATGATTGTAACTATGCGGACCCCAAAGTGGAGGATAGGTGTAGGACTTCCCATTTTCCGCCAATAGGCCACCGCCATCTGCTTGATGACAAGACTGGCATTTGGCTGCATACACTTCTGCGCCTTTGGCAGGATCAATCGCACGCTTTAAACCTTTTAATTTAAATATGCCTGAACCTTTGGGAGTGACTCCTTTTTCAACATCAGTACCTAACCATTTGATATAGGCTAAAATTGCCCGCATTTCCTTACTTCCCGCCGGCAATGCTTGACCATTTAAACTACGCTCAAAACAATCATTTACGCGCTTTACTTGGTCTTCGATGGCACCAGAACGCGCTCTGAATTTTGGATACGTTGATTGCACAGCGAAATAATTATTTCCCCACGGTTGGGTCCCCGCATTCAAATGGCAATTTTGACAATTCATCCCATTAGAAATCGCCTTCACAGAACCCTTAGGTCCTAAATATTCAGAAGTATGGGCAACTAACTCTTTACCATATTCCACTAAAGCCTTCTCCTCTTGCTTGACATACATCAACCTCCAATCGGAAGGAGCCGTCCAAAGATGTGTGAAGTTAGAATCAGGCGCTACATATACATTAGTTGAATCAGATTCGGGATTATTTACACCATCATTAGAAAAACTTATATACCCCAACAAACCAAACAAGGCAATAAGTAAGACATACAACAGTGTCTGCAATAAGCTTGGGTGATCCGACGTATTATTTAATTTAAACATATGAGTAAGATAATATTTACTGGTAAAATAATTTAACTAAACAAAAAAATGAAATTAATCAAGTAAAACTAGTGACTTTTATCACTAGTTGGCAATAAATATTTTTACCATAAAGCCAATTAACCTACACTAATCTTCCAATTCAATCAACTCAAAGAGAGCTAGTATGAATTACAAATAAGAAACTATTTTCATCCTTACCCTTATTGAAATAAAGATCTCAAGATTAAATTTAGAAAATCAGTAATTTTACCTACCAATTCGACTCAAAATGCAGATTTTAATCGTTCATGATCAGAAAATACCCGTAGCTGGATATGGAGGTACTGAACGCGTGATTTGGGGATTAGCGAAATCTTTACAAGGACTGGGCCATCAAGTCACCTTTTTAGTGCCCCAAGGATCTCACTGTACATTCGCGACGGTATTACCTTGGAATCCCAGTCAATCCTTGAACGAACAAATTCCAGACTTCATTGATGTTGTTCACTTGAATCATACGCCAAGTGAGGTCATCGAAAAGCCTTACGTTGTAACCGTGCACGGAAATCCAAATGAAGAAACTTCGCTGAACATCAATTCCATTTTTGTCTCCCAAAACCATGCCAATCGCTACGGATCGAACTCGTTTGTCCATAATGGATTAGATTGGGATGATTATGGCAAGCCTAATCTAACGCAATCGCGTGATTATGTGCACTTTTTAGGTAAGGCCGCATGGCGTGTAAAAAATGTGCGAGGGGCTATCGACACGGTCTTACGAACTCCAAATGAAAAACTTGCCGTACTTGGCGGCACACGCTTAAATCTGAAAATGGGATTTCGCATGACTTGGAGCTCTCGCATTCAGTTTTATGGAACGGTGGGGGGCCAACAAAAATTAGATCTTCTCTCCCATTCCAAAGGCTTAGTATTTCCGGTCCGTTGGCACGAACCATTCGGATTAGCCATCACGGAAAGTTTGTATTTCGGTTGCCCTATTTTTGCAACGCCTTACGGTTCTTTACCTGAATTAGTCACATCCGAATTTGGCTTATTAAGTAAGCATGAAGATGAAATGGCCATTGCCATCCAACAGGCAGATGCATACAATAAACAACATTGTCATGCGTATGCGCGAGATGTGTTCGATTCGTTATCCATGGCTAAAAAATACCTGATAGCCTACGAAAAGGTCTTAAATGGGCATTTTCTGAGTCAGAGTACCCCCCATCTATTGGAAAAAGATCCCGCTAAATTCTTACACTGGAACAAGAAAAGCCTGTGATATAAGTCACAAGCTTTTTCAATTGACAAAGCTAATTTGCGTTAGTATTTAAGGTAGGCCCAACCGGCATCTTGCTTAAGAACTACTTCGGCAACGCCAGAAGGAACAGTTCCTGCTTGAGTTAAGATGGTCGCTCGGTCGATTTTGCGTTCACGAATCGTATTTTCGCACGCTTTAAATAAAACACCCAAAGCTGCTAATTCTGCCACTTTGGCCTTTTGAGTGGTCTTGCCATCAATCAGGATACCGATACCTGAACCATGTGCAACTAATTCAATTTGAGTTGATTTACCCAATGCAGTTTGAAGATTGGAAATATTTTTCAAAGCTCCATGCCAAACAAGCGTATCAGACGTATTTAATTGGATAACAACTTTGTGTACTGGATTTTGCGCCTGTGCTGCGAAAACAGCGAAAATGGCAATAATGAAGGATAATATAGACTTTTTCATATGAATATTTTTTACGAAACTAACCAATTACTACAATGAAAGCAACGTGGAATGCAAGATATCAGTCAAATGAATATCAATATGGAATCAATCCAAATGATTTTTTTGCGGAGCAAATAGCCAAAAGACCCGTTGGCCGTATATTAATTCCTGCAGCAGGAGAAGGACGAGATGCCATTTATGCCGCTAAACTGGGATGGGAAGTTTACGCCTTTGATTTGAGTGAACAAGGTGAAGTAAAAGCATTGAAATTGGCGCGTGAGCAACATGTCCAACTACATTATGTGTGTGCAGACGCGCTGAAAATCCAATTTCCGCTCGAATCATTTGATGTGATCATGTCGACCTACTTTCATACACCCCCAGAAATCCGACCGCTCGTGCATGCCAAATTTATCAAATGGCTAAAGCCGGGTGGAACTTTATTGTTGGAGGGATTTAATAAGAGGCAGTTGGCCTATACTTCGGGAGGACCTAAAGATGCCAACTGGCTATTTGATACTGATACTTTGGCGTTAGACTTTAAATCATTGGACATTCATTTAAATCAAGAAATCATACGCACATTAGATGAAGGACCCTTACATCAGGGTAAAGCGGAAGTGATTCAACTGAAAGCGATAAAAAAGGGATAGAGACAAATATCACGCTTTAAGCTAACATTCGAAATTATCTTTGACACATTAAACAAATAAACAATGCTCCAATTCATAAAAAATATCTTGGGAATAGGCCCGAAAGTTGACATTACAGCGCTAATCGCAAAAGGTGCCACGGTAATAGACGTTCGGACTCCTGCCGAATACAAAGATGGACACGTAAAAGGATCCATTAATCTTCATTTGCAAACCTTGGGAAGCCAAATGAACAAATTAAAGAAAGATCAAGTTATTGTAACTTGCTGTCGGTCTGGAAGCAGAAGCGGAATGGCCCGTCGGCAATTACTAGCTGCCGGTTTCACGCAGGTGCATAATGGTGGACCCTGGAATTCAATTAAGAAGTAATAAGTCCGAAGGCACAAAGTCCGGAGGGAATCGTTTATTTGGCTAATGATTAACTTATTAATACTGACAAAAAAAATTCAAATTAAGACTTCGGACTTTCGACTACTGACTACTGACAACTGACTACTAAACACTAAAAAAATGAGCAAATTTGAAGAACTTTTGAAATCCCCAGAACCCGTGTTAGTTGACTTTTCAGCTGAATGGTGTGGACCTTGTAAACAGTTAAAACCGATTTTAGAACAACTAAAATCCAAAGTGGGTGATTCAGCTAAAATCATCAAAATAGATGTGGACAAAAACAGGTCCTTGGCTGATAAATTCCAAATTCGATCTGTTCCTACACTGATACTATTCAAGGATGGAAAATCCGTTTGGAGACAATCAGGGGTTATTCCGGCAAGTACGTTGGAAGGGATTATTAAACAGTATAAATAGTGATCAGTCACTAGTCGCTAGTCGTCAGCTATTAAACGAATTACATATTTAAATTATCACAAAATTATGAAAACGTTGAAAATCATTTTTACCTCATTGATCATCGCTACATCACTATTCGGATGCACGAAAAAAGAGGGATTGCAAAATTTGGCAGCAACTGAATTTCAAAACGAATTAAAATCAGCGGAACCTGGCCAAATTCTCGATGTGCGTACTAGCGACGAATATGCAAATGGACATATTGAAGGCGCCATTTTAGCAGATGTCACGAGTGATGCATTCCAAAATGCAGTGGCCAACCTAGACAAATCAAAAACAGTTTATGTGTATTGCCTATCCGGCGGCAGATCAAGTGCTGCAGCAGGCCAACTCCAAGCAATGGGTTTTAAATCTATTGTGAATTTAACTGGAGGGATGTTGGCCTGGCAATCGGCGAACCTACCTGTTTCCACCCAAGCGGGTGTCGCCAAACGTACAGAGGGAATGACTGTTGCTGATTTTGACAACCAAATCAAGGGAAAAAAATTGGTCATTGTTGACTATAACGCCACTTGGTGTGGTCCCTGCAAGCAATTAAGCCCCGTTTTAGAGGCTTGGATTAAAGCACAAAATGGACAAGTAGAGTTAATTAAAATCGACGTCGACGAGAATCAAGAACTAGCCAAGGCCAAGCAAATTGAATCGATTCCATATTTGGAATTTTATAAAGACGGTAAAATGATCGATAAGCAAATCGGCATGGGTGATGCAGCCAGCATGACCAAGCAGTGGACAAAAACGTTATTGTAAAGATGATTTTTCTTTGGCAAAGCTATACGCTTTGCCAAAGTTTGAGGCGTTTTCATACAGATTCCCTAGGCTTAAACCTGGGGATTTTTTTATTTACAACCCCAAGTTTTAACCTGGGGATTTTGACGATATAGCGCCCTCGCTAACACCGCATCCGCTTCCATACAATCACCGCCGATAAGACCGTTAAGCCCGCAATACTTGCAATGGAGATTGAATACGAAAAATAAGCACTTAAAACACCCGTGAGTAGTGCCCCCACAGCATAGCCCGAATCACGCCAAAGTCTAAATATCCCTAAGCTTTTAGCCCGGTCGAGTGGATGCGTATGTGTTGCAATTGCTGATAAAAACGTTGGATAGACCATTGCCGTACCTAATCCCAATAAAACAGACAACCCAGCAAATTGGGAAAAAGAAACTGCCCAAATAAGTCCTACTATGGCAAGAGCCTGGAGGAGAAGTCCGTAGGTCAACAAATCTTTTTGACATATCAAATCAGACAATTTACCGGTTCCCAGTTGGCCTAATCCCCAAACTGCCGGATAAATAGCCGTAATGACCCCAATTTCGGCCAAGCTAAACCCCTTCGATAGCAATAACATAGGAAATATACCCCATACCATTCCATCATTTAGATTATTCACTAATCCCGCTTGCGTAATCGATCCTAAATTTCGATCAGCCCAGGTCGTTTCCCAGAAAATAGATTTCAATCGCGGCACATGACTCTCCCCCACTGCCGCAGCCACATGCCCTTGCGTATCATGCACAAAAAAGATACTTAGTCCCAAACCCATACCTACAAACGCAATACCGATATAAAAAGGGTATGGTCGAATGCCATAGTTTTGCGCAATCCAACCAGTTAAGAAAGCAACTAAGCCAACCGATATATAACCAGCAAATTCATTGATTCCCATCGCTAAACCACGATTCTTATCCCCAACTAAATCAATTTTCATGGTGACGGTACTAGACCATGCAAAACCTTGGTTTAAGCCCAACAGAACATTCGCAGCTATAATCCAATTCCAACTAGGCGCCCACATCAATATAAAGGGAATCGGAATGGCAAAGATCCATCCCAAAATCAACAATTTCCGCCGACCTACCTGATTTGCAAAATGTCCCGCATAATAATTTGAAACCGCTTTGACTAGTCCAAAAACGACTATAAAAGAAAACACAGCTACACTGGAAGCAATACCAAACTCCTGTAAAGCGAGTTGGGGTAAGATCGAACGCTCTAGCCCAACCATACCACCCACAAAAGCATTAACTAAAATCAATAAGCTGAATTGTCTCCAGTTTTGGCGTAAACCCAATTGCATATACCACCTATTTACTTCCACAAAGGACATTAGATGGCGGGCAAATACACTTATCAAATGTTAAATTAACTTTTCTTTGCGCGAATACGACTTAAGCTAACTTGGGTGATTCCCAAATAAGAAGCAATGAATTTGAGGGGAGCTTTACGCAATACATCCGGTTGATCCTGTGTGAGCAATCGATAGCGCTCTTCAGCTGTGTGAAACTGCAAATTTTCAATCCGTTGTATTGTTTGCACATAAGCCTGCTCAAACATGCGGGTGAATAATCGCTCAATATCACGATGCGTCTCATATAAGGAAAAAAGATCACTCGTAGCTATCGACCAAACTTCAGCATCTTCCAAAACCTGAATTGCCTTTTTACTCGGCATGCCTGCGAACAAACTTTCAGCACGCGCAATCAAACAAAATGGCAGGTAAAAACCTTCAGTCACATCATTTCCATCCTGAAAATAATAGATGCGAGCAAGGCCCTTTTTTAAAAAATACAAGGTCTTACAGGTTTGGCCGATTTGTTGTAAATCTTGATTTTTAGGAATGGAATGGGTTTGAATGAGTAATGCAAGCGCAGCCTCAGAGGAAGCTGTTAGACTGGATATTTGCTTGAAATGTGCTAACAGTTGATTAGACATGAACAAATGACAAATGGTAGATACGCAATGTACTGCGTCTCTACATCATATAAATTTATTTCTGCTTCTCGAACCCCAACGAAACTGAATTCACGCAATAACGTAAGCCTGTCTCCGTAGGACCATCATCGAAAACGTGTCCTAAGTGACCACCACATTTAGCGCATGTGATCTCGATACGACGCATGCCCAATGTTAAATCAGCTGTTTCTTTAATAACACCTGCTTTGATTTCCTTATCGAAGGAAGGCCAACCGCAGTGCGAATCAAACTTGGAATCCGATTTAAATAAACGCGTTCCACAACCCCGACAAGTATAATATCCTTCTTCATTGTGCATCAAGAATTTACCTGTATATGGACGCTCCGTTCCTTTTTGACGTAAAATATAATACTCATCTTCACTCAAACGAGCTTTCCATTCAGCCTCAGTAACTGGTAATTTATCCATTGAACTTGTTGATTTAGGAGTTTGGCTACATGCTTGAAAAGCTAATGCCAGCGCAAACAAGAAATAAGGAAATGATTTCATACGATTTCGTTTAGGATGAAACGAAAAAACAAGCCAAATGTTTTACTCAATCAAATCACCTAAGAACATTAAATACGGAGTCTCCGCGGGCGAATCAATATCCTTGTAGCGATGGTAATTTCCCAAAATCAAGTTTTGAAGTGTTTTCTTCAAACGCTTCCAACGCGCCTCAGGCAAATTTGCCCGACGATCCCAATAATCAATTCGGG
>CAMCXW010000053.1 GCA_945883625.1 Spirosoma fluviale | reverse complement strand
AAACAGAGAGTAGATCAATTCAAGTGGAGCAAGGGCCTAGTGGCTCTTGTGTCCCTGCTTGTTTTGACAGTGACAACGACCTATGGTCAGTTGGAGGCAGGATATTCCATGTACCGTTTCAACCCACAAGTTATTTCCCCCGCACATTCAGGTAGCACAGCTACGAGTGAAGTGACCTTAATGAATCGCCAGCAATGGTTAGGCATCGAAGGAGCACCGAAGACATACGTGTTTTCAGGCAACTTCAAGTACGGTGCGCAAAGTGGACTAGGTGTGAATGCGATGTTGGACCAAGCGGGCCCAATGAAAATCACAACTTTCAGTGCTGATTATGCCTACCACACACAACTATCGGAGGCATGGTCATTCTCCGGAGGTATCCGTGCGGGACTTGCTAATTTAGCCTTAAACTTTGATGAGACGAACTTAGTACATCAAGGAGACCCAACATTCATTAATCGCTCGTCGATGAAGTTTAATACCGGTTGGGGATTAAAGATTGCCAAAGGAGACGGATTCTTTGTGAGCATATCGCAACCGAGATTATTGAAGTATGACTTAGGCGAAGGCTTTAAAGATGCAGCTTACTTCTACGGAATGGTCGGGACAAAGATTAAGGCAAATCAAAATGTAACAATCTACCCAAGTGCTTTAGTACGTACGGCATCAGGTGTACCTTTGAGCTGGGATGCGAACGTGTTAGTGAATTTGGCGGGAAGGTTTGACATTGGGGCCAACTACCGTAATCAGGACAGCTGGGGAATCCGCGCAGGTATCCAAGGAACAAAGAATATCTACTTAGGATATGTATTCGAGATGCCAACATCCCAATTGAGCCGCGTGAGTGTGCAGTCGCATGAGATCGCGTTGCGGTATTCGTTTGGAAAGTAAGATTTTCGCTTTGGCAAAGCTATATGCATTGCCAAAGCTGGCCCAAGCAAGATATTGATTAAAGCCCCGGAAGAAATTCTGGGGCTTTTTATTTCCTCAAAAACAAGATTGCCACCGGTTGTTTCACCTCAATATCCTCCTGCGTATCGCTTAATTCTCCATCCTTAAAGGTAAATTTTTGGATTCGATTTTCTCCCTGACTCGCCACATAAACAAATCGTCCACTCGGGTCAAACTGAAAGTTTCGGGGTATCTTCCCAACGAGTATCTCTTTATGGTCGCGCAATTCACCTGAAGGTAATACGGCCAATACACGAATTGAATTTTGAGTTTTACGGTTCGATGCGAGTAACCATTTTCCGTCGGGCGACAGGTGCAAATCGGCGCTGGCATGATTCGGATTCCCGGCACTTCGGTCTATCACAATCCGTTGTAGGTGCGTAAACTCATTCGCATAAATTCGAAATACATCCACCGTCCCGCTCAATTCGCCAAGTACATAAGCAATATCTCCCGATGAATTGAATACCATGTGCCGCGGCCCCGTTCCTTTGGGCAATTCGACATCCTCATACTGTGTCGCCACAAGGCCATTGGATAGTAAGGCATGTACGTGAATTTTATCTGCCGCCAAATCCGTTACGACCAGTTGGCCCCCATCCGGCATGACCACTGCCATGTGCGCATGACTCGGTTTTGGATAGATGATGTTTTGGCTGATGGGTTGAATGTATCCAGCTTTCGTTTGAAATACACTCAGATTTCCGCCTAAATAATTCGCTACGTAGAGGGTTTGGCTGGCCTCTCGAAATAGGGCATAACAGGGGGCGTCGCCTTGTGTCAACTGGGTACTCAGACGTGAAAAAGTGCCCTTTTCTTGCTTATATGAACTAATTGAACCTTTCCTGTCCGCTTCCTCGTGAACTGAAAATAAGTATTGTTGGTCCTTCGATAAGGCCTGAAAAGAGGCCTGTGGCTGCGCAATGGAGTTTACCGTTTTTCGAGTTTGCGGATCGATGATCTCGATGCCAGGATTTCCTTGGCTTGTATACGAACCTACGAGCAAGTTGACTGCCGACGAATCCGGTGTGTGCGAACTCAGCATGGCCACGGCGATAGTTATTAAAATCATTTTTTTTAGCTTTACCCACAAATTAACTGAATTACCTATGCAAAACCGCGTCATCTCCCTAGATGTTTTTCGTGGCCTTACTGTGATGTTGATGACCTTGGTAAATAATCCGGGCGATTGGGGACATATTTATGCACCTTTTGAACATGCCAAATGGCATGGCTGCACCGAGGGAACTAATTTGGCGGCGTATGTGGATAATTTAGTACTGCCCGGACATTTATGGGCGGTGTCCAAAACTTGGGATCCTGAAGGAATTTTAAGTACCATTCCCGCGATTGCGACAGGCATCATCGGACTAATTGCAGGTACTCAGCTCCGAAAAACGTGCCTTTTAGGCATTTCAGGGCTCATTTTGTTAGTTATTGGATTTGTCTGGGACCTTGCGTTCCCGATGAACAAAGCCTTGTGGACAAGTTCATTTGTTGGCGTAACGGCTGGATGGGCCTTACTGAGTTTCGCCATTTTGCGCTACCTCGTGGATGAGAAAAACCTAACAACCTTCATTGCCCCCATATTGTTATTTGGGATGCATCCGATGCTCGTGTTTTTCTTTTCGGGGATTATTCCACGGGCATTGAATATGATTAAAATAGGCGATCAGGGATTTGTGGGGTGGATGTACCAATAAACCATTGCGGGACATGTATCTAACCCATACGTTGCGTCGTTGACGGGAGCGGTGATATATTTGGTGATATGGTATGGAATTTTGCGTGTGCTTACGTATTTAAAATGGACTGTTAAAGTGTAAACAAAAAGGGCGGGAACGCGTTAGGACAACATGAAACATTTTTCTTTAGCCGATTTGGCGAACTGGGATCGCTTTACGCGTGCAAATTTTGTGAACTCGCTTTCTGGGTTTAAAAGCGCTTCCCTGATTGCCTCGCAGGATAAAGACCAAAATCTGAACCTCGCCATCTTTAGCAATATCGTGCACCTCGGCGCAGATCCTGCCTTGATCGCTTTCGTGAATCGTCCTCGTGAGGCAGCGCCACATACTTTACGAAATATTGAGGCGACTGGGTTTTATACGATCAATCACATTGCAGTAGACCAGATTTCTCAAGCACATCAGACCAGTGCCAAATACGCCGATGGCGTGAATGAATTTGTGGAAGTGGGTTTAGAGCCCATGTATCAGGCCGACTTTCCCGTGCCGTTCGTTGGTGGGAGCCCGGTGCAATACGCCATGAAATTGGAGCAAATTATTCCTATCGAACTGAACAACACGTTTTTGGTGATTGGATCTTTGCAGCATGCCTTTGTGGATCCTACCTGCATGGAAACTGATGGATTTTTGAATTTAGATATGGCAGGAAGCGTGGCTTCGTTAGGTCTTTCCTCGTATTACGAAATGAATTTGGTGCAAAAATTACCCTACGCACGCCCTTGAAAGACGCTTAAAATAGACGTCACAGACTAGACTTTAGACGCTGGTCACTAGATTGATAATTGTGTTCCTGCCTAAATTTCTAACGTCTAACGTCCAACATCCAGCGTCTAACGTCCAACGTCCAGCGTCTAACGTCCAGCGTCTAACGTCCAGCGTCTAATCAATCCATTAACGCCTTTCCCTTCGTCTCTGGCAAATAAATGACTCCTATAATTACGGTCATGGCAGCGAGTCCGATCGGATAGAAAAGCCCCGCAAAATTAGAATGCGTCACGGCGCCTAACCACGTTGCTACAAATGGCGCGCATCCGCCAAACACCCCATTCGCAAAGTGATAGGGGATGGAGAGTGAGGTATATCGGATTTTGGTTGGGAATAATTCAACTAAAAATGCGGCAATTGGACCATAAGCCATGGCGGCGAAAGTAACCAAACAGGTACAAATAAAGGCCAATTGCACTTTGCCCGTCATCGTTAAGAAATAGGCGTCACCTACGAGGGTTCCTTCTTGATCCACGATGTCCGACATCCACGCGAAGAGTGGATAGTAGAAAATGGCAGCTAGCGCCATTCCGCCCAGCATCACCTTTTTCCGACCGATGCGATCTGATAGGCTTCCAAAATACACGAAAAGCGGAGTTCCGATGACAAGCGAAGCCGCAATGATGAGATTCGTTGTGGTGAAGTCCACCTTCAGAATTTTATTGATAAAGATCTGTGCGTAAAATTGGCCTGTATGCCAAACCACCCCTTGGCCTACTATCGCACCAAACATGGCCACCAACATCAGTCGGCGATTTTCTTTACTCGCAAACGCTTCCTTCAACGGATTTTCAGATAAGCGACCCTCCGCTTTCAACTTCGAAAACAGGGGAGATTCGTGCATGTTCCTACGAATGAAATAGGAGACGATTACCAAAATTCCTGATAATGCGAAAGGTACACGCCAGCCCCAATCCCGAAATACGGCATCTCCCATCAGTTTTTGCGATACCAAAATCACGATGATGGACACGAAAAATCCAAGTGTTGCTGTCGTCTGAATGTAAGCTGTATATTTTCCGCGCTCGGCATCCGGGGCATATTCAGCCACATACGTAGCCGCGCCACCATACTCACCACCCAATGCCAACCCCTGAATAATGCGGAGTAAAAGTAAAATGGCCGGAGCTACTAGGCCGATTTCCGAGTAGGAAGGGATGAACGCAATCGCGAATGTGGATCCGCCCATGAGGAGGAGGGTCAATAAAAAGGTATATTTCCGACCAATGCGATCGCCTAATCTACCAAAAATCACCCCACCAAATGGCCGAGCCACAAAGCCCGCGCCAAAAGCAGCCAACGTTGAAATAAACGCGGCAGTTGGGTCTTCTTTGGGAAAAAAGGAAAGGGAGATGATGGCTGATAAACTGCCGAAAATATAGAAATCATACCACTCAATCACGGTGCCCACGGATGAGGCGATAATTACTTGCCAAAGCTTTTTAACGGGGATTTTATTGTTGTCAAAAATAGGCGCACTTTCTTGCATAAACGAAAATTTAAGTGGGACCTCGGCAGCGTGTCTCGCCGCTCGTCGCGATACAAAAAACAAAAAAAACGCGCTAAAATCCTATTGTTAAACTGATTAAAATAGCCATCTAATTGATAAATAACGATTTAACTAATCGGCAGATTTAGTGTTATAGCATGAAAAAGCTAAATATTTCCTTGAAAAACGAAGAAACTGATTAATTTTGTTACTTGTCAAAACTCAACCTGATATAGGCATTTGGCCTAAACAATTTAACTTAATAACTATGCTTAAGAGAAGAGATGCTGTCTCCCGCATTGCGATGTTAGTGGGCGGTGTATTTAGCGCACCAACCCTTTACGCCATGGAGGTAAAAAATACCGGCCTAATTGCTGAACCGGGCACATTTTCGCTGACCGACATACAACGTAATGTCGTTGCTGCTGTCGCTGAACACATTATTCCGAAAACAACAACGGCTGGCGCGATTGATGCTGGCGTTCCTGCCTTCATCGAAATGATGCTGAATGATTGCTACAAAAAACCAGAACACGTTAGTTTCAAAAAAGGGGTAGATAATTTGGCAAAAGCTAAATTCCTGAACCAATCAAGCGATGCCCAAATAGCGATGTTGACATTGTTAGAAGCAGACACCAACGAATTAATGCGAAGCTATTCTGTGAGCAAAGTGAAGGTTGGCGACAACGTAGACAAAGATGTTCTAGAAGGCGTGGGCGGTGTTCCATTCTGGCGCGTGATGAAAGAGTTAACGCTGTTGGGCTATTATACGTCAGAAAAAGGCATACAAGGTTCCTTTGTTTACGAACCGGTTCCAGGCCGTTTTGAAGTTATATCCGACATGAAGCCAGATCAAAAATCATTCGCTTATTAATCCCAAAAGACACAAAAAATGAATCTAAATATAGATGCAATCAAGACCCAAACGTTTGACGCTATTGTCATCGGATCCGGAATCTCGGGTGGTTGGGCCGCGAAAGAATTAACTGAAAAAGGACTTAAAGTTGCCGTGATGGAACGTGGTCGCGAGATCAAACACATCGAAGGCTACGAAACAGCAAATAAAAATCCATGGGAATTCGACCACCGCGGTCGGCCTAGCAACATGGCTGCCGAAGAATATTGGGCAGGCATGCGTACCGGATATACACCGAACGAAGAGCACCGCTACCTATTCGAAAACGATAAGCAAAACCCATACATTGAGAAAAAAGGCGGATTTGACTGGATTCGCGCCTACCACACGGGAGGTAAATCGTTGTTATGGGGTCGCCAGACGTACCGTTGGAACAGAGAGGATTTCTTGGCCAATGAGAAAGAGGGAATCGGAACACCATGGCCTATTAACTATGATGATTTAGCACCCTGGTATTCCTATGTAGAGAAATTTGCAGGTATTTCAGGTCAAGCAGAAGGCTTAGATGTCTTGCCTGATTCTGATTTTCAGCCAGCCATGCAAATGACTGCTCCCGAGGTACATTTTAAAAATGAAGTGAACAAAAAATTAGGTCGTCCCGTGACGGTTGGCCGCGTAGCTCACTTAACAAAACCGGGTAAGCAACAAACAGATTTAGGTCGGTCATCTTGTAATTACCGAAACAAATGTATGCGTGGCTGTCCTTATGGCGCGTATTTCAGTTCACTTTCGGCGACTTTGCCTGCGGCACAACGTACAGGCCGTTTGACGATGATTCACAACGCCATTGTTTCGGAACTTATCTACGATGAGAAATCACAAAAAGCAAAGGGAGTTCGCGTAATTGATCAAAATACGCTCGAGTCCAAAGAGTATTTTGCGAAAATAATTTTCGTGAATGCGGGAGCGATTGGTTCTACGTCAATCTTAATGAACTCGAAATCGAACCGCTATCAAAATGGTTTAGGGAATGATTCGGACCAATTAGGCCGTAACATCATGGACCACCATTTGGGCGTGGGCGCTAGTGCAACCGTCGAGGGATTCAATAAAGACTATATGTTTGGCAGTCGGCCAAACGGCTTATACATTCCACGCTACCGCAACTGGGGCAAGGATAAGCGTGGATATTCACGCGGTTTTGGTTACCAAGGTGGCGCTAGTCGGGAAGGCTGGGGCCGTGGCGTAAGCCAAGATGGTTTTGGGGCTGATTTCAAAGAAAGCTTAACACATCCAGGCCAATGGACGGTAGGTTTTGGTGGTTTTGGTGAGATCTTACCAGATCCCAATAACCGGTTCACGCTTAGTGACCAAAAAGATAAGTGGGGTTTACCTGTTCTTTCATTTGAAGCGAATTTTGGTGAAAATGAATTGAAAATGCGTTTAGATATGATGAATGACGCTGCCGAAATGCTAGAGGCAGCCGGATTCAAAAATATCAAAGCTTACAACGGTCAAAATACGCATATCGGTTTGGGTATCCATGAGATGGGTACGGCACGGATGGGGACTTCAGTAAAGAATTCCATCGTTAATAAAAATAACCAAGTACATGAAGTGAAAAACGTATTTATGACAGACGGCGCCGCGATGGCATCTGCCTCTTGCGTGAATCCTTCATTAACGTATATGGCGATGACAGCTCGTGCAGCTGATTTCGCTGTTAGTGAGTTGAAAAAACGAAATTTGTAATCAAGTTTATGTTTGAAAAGGTCGGTGGGAATTTCTCGCTGACCTTTTTTTTGAACTTTCCAATTGCGACAGATGCTGTCATCGCAGTGCATTCCCGTGCAACGTAGCGACAGGCGCTATAAGTAAGCTTATATTCTTTGGTATTTTTTTATCAAATGATTGGTTTATTCGAAACAAGCAGACATCTTCCTTGAAATTTTTACCTAACCCAACTAATACATGAAAACCAAACACCTCTTTTCGGTGCTGTTGATTAAATCGCGGCAATCGAAAAAATTAACCCAGAACCAGGTAGCCCGAGCCGTAGGCGTCAGTCAAAGTGCCTATAATTACTGGGAATCTGGCAAGCATTATCCCAACGCAAAAAAATTATTTAATCTGACAAAAGTACTCAGTATTCCCATTGAGGAAATGCTAACTGCTTGAGTGAACGATCCTTGGAGTCGGCCGACTTCAAGGATTTTTCTTTACCTTTATGCCTGCTATGCAAATTCAATCCCGCACTCGTTTTCTGTTTGTTCTCCTCCCTTTTCTGTGGATGACTAGTGCCTGTCAGGAGGAATCTGCCCCTACACAAAAACAACTTTATTTTCCGTTAGCGACCTATTTGCAGCAAGAAATTGTTCAGTTGCAAAAACATCCTAAGCGGGTCCATAAAACCGTGATTTTGGATGGGAAATCAGAGGTTAAGGTCCTGTCAGATTTGGCGTGGGAAAAGGAATGGGCGCTCTTTATTGAGTCCGATTTAAATAAACCGGCCTTTGATAAAAGCTATGACAATCTATCTGACGATGGGTTTCGTTGGTATTCTTTGAAGATTGGAGAAAAATTACCCGTGAAAAAATTGAAGATCCAGTTGGACGCACTCGACCGTCCAGCATCCATTGAAATTGAGATGTCTCAGACGAATTTCCTATTTGACACGCAGAAGAAAATGCACATGAATTTTTCGGATGGTAAGGTGCAAACCTATTCCATCGAAGGCACACAGCGGATGCGCTGGGGTTCGCCTACCCATTATCAAATGGTCGGGATCCTACTCCCCAAATAAACCGCTGGATAAATAGCGATCCCCTCGGTCGCATATAATGCACACGATCAAGCCTTCTTCAAGTTCTGAAGCCAACCGGACACTTGAAGCCACACCGCCACCACTACTCATCCCACCAAATACACCTTCTTCGCGTGCTAGTCGGCGCGTCATAATTGTCGCCTCTTCCTCCGAAATATCCATAATCCGATCCACACGTTCCGGTTGGTAAATTTTTGGTCGGTATTCAATCGGCCACCGACGAATCCCCGGAATTTTAGAGCCCTCGGTGGGCTGACAACCTATAATTTGAATCGCAGGATTTTGCTCTTTTAGGTACATCGACGTCCCCATGATGGTTCCGGTTGTCCCCATGGAACTCACGAAATGGGTGATTTTCCCATCCGTATCACGAAAAATTTCAGGCCCCGTACTTTTATAGTGGGCCAAATAATTATCCGGATTTTCGAATTGATTCAATAAAATATATTCGCCTGAGGCAGCCTTGACTACGGCATAATCTCGGGCAGATTCGATACTTTCAGTTAGCGTTACTTTGGCACCAAAAGCTTCCATTGTTAGTATGCGCTCTCGGGTGGAATTAGAAGGCATTGCCAGTTCGATTTCCAGTCCATACAGCCGTGCAATCATCGCTAGGGCGATACCCGTGTTGCCCGAAGTTGCCTCAATTAATTTGGTCCCCGCCTTGATTTCTCCTCGTGCTATAGCGGATTCAATCATGTTTTTGGCCGCTCGATCCTTCACCGAACCTCCGGGATTATTTCCCTCAAGTTTACCAAGGATGCGTACGCGCGGATTCGCATGAAATTTTGTTAGTTCAACAAGCGGCGTGTTGCCCACTAAATCCAATAATGTAGACATCCTATTCTTCGATTACTTTTAAATTCTCTTGGTGGTAAATTTTGGTATTGGGGGCGACCGAGCGAGTTAGCCATACGTTTCCACCGATAATCGCGTTTTTACCCACAACGGTCTCCCCACCTAAAATCGTAGCGCCTGAATAGATCACCACACCATCTTCGATTGTTGGGTGACGTTTCGTGGAGGCCATTGATTTGGTAACGGATAATGCACCTAATGTTACTCCCTGATATAATTTTACACGTTCGCCAATCACGCACGTTTCGCCAATCACAATGCCCGTTCCATGGTCCATGAAGAAATAAGGCCCAATCTCCGCGCCAGGATGTATATCAATTCCCGTTTTAGAATGCGCATATTCAGTTAAAATACGTGGTATCAAAGGTACTTTTTCCAGATGTAATCCACGTGCCAAACGGTAAAACGCCATCGCATAAAATCCCGGATAGGTTCGTATGACTTCATAATCTGTCGTAGCAGCCGGATCTCCATCCACCATCGCTTGCACATCCGTTAGAAGTAAGGCATAAATCTCCGGTATACGCGCCATATAGCTTTTTGTGATTTCTTGCGGCGTCCCAGGTAAATCTTTGCTCATCGTATGCAGTATACTTTCTAGTCCATGTTCGATGCTTTCCCAAACCAATTGCAGGTCGGCCAAGTTCACCACTTGTTTCCGTGTTTGCTCCGGAAAAAGTGTTAGGACTATTTTAGTAAATAGCTTCTTGATGTCAGACGTCGCCGGAAAAGGCTTCGTTTGCGCATGTCGGTCTAATATTTGCTTTAAAAATGCGTCGTTCATCTGTTGTTTGTAAAAAGGGAATGGGCCATGACAGCATTCGTCTGCTGTATGGGGTCGCAGGTGTCAACCACCAAACGCTGAATTTTTTCGGTAGCCCGATTTTCTAATCCATGCACGTAGGCTTTATCGTAATAATGCAATGTTATCGCAGCTACTTCAGCGAAATTACCCGCTTCCAAAGCCTCATGTGCATTTTTATAATGGTCACCTCCGAGTCGTTTTTTGATTTTATCAATCGCCTGCGCTAAATCTTCTTTGGGATAATGGGCATAAACGTCAACCAAGTGTGGCAATCGGTACTGCGCTTCAATATCCAAAAATAGGACAGGCGCTTCACGTAATTGGTTATAAAAAGATTCGCCCATAAATACTTTTCCAATGTGCCGACTCTCATCTTCAACCCAAATGGGCTTTGCATAATCCATTTGCATTAATTGGCTCGCCAAAATATTTTCAAAATGTTCTGAGCTAGGCTGCGGCTCCAATCCTAAATGCCCAAAAGCAGAACCTCGATGATGCGCAATGCCTTCTAAATCAATAACTTGTACGCCACGTCGCTGCATTTCAAGCAATATTTCGGTCTTGCCGCTACCTGTTTTACCTCCTAAAACACGTAAAGGGATGGCCTCTTCAAATTTGGAAAGGACAAAATTTCGGTAGGCTTTGTAGCCCCCCTCAAGGAGTTTGACTTGTATTCCGGCTGTTTCCAAGAGCCATGCCATGCTGCCGGAGCGCATGCCGCCGCGCCAGCAGTGCACGTAGACGGTGTTGTCAACCGCTAGTTTTTTTGCTTTTTTGACCCATTGGGCAAGTTTAGGGCCAACGAATTCAAGCCCGAGTTCAACGGCAGCATCTTTATTTACTTGTTTGTAAGTTGTCCCAACGCGTGCTCGCTCCTCATCCGTAAATAGTGGAAATGAAATTGCACCTGGAATATGTGCTTGTTGGAATTCGCCCTGCGAACGCACGTCGAGAATCGGCCCCAAGGATGCGGCCGTAACAAATGCGTTTGGATCTAATTTTTCAGGCATCTAGTGGTTGAGTACAGTTAATTCAAAGGTAAGTGGATCAAGTGCGGCAAATAATGCATCCAAAAAAGCTGGATTAGCCATATAAAATTCTAGAAAATTCGTATGCCGTTCTTGCCACTGACCCGCGGGAAATAAATCCTGTTTCACGGCGGCTAGTTGGCGCAACCCCGTCTCCTGATTTCGCTCCTCTGCCTTGCGCATTTTCTTTGTCAAACGTTCCAATCCTTTTTGCCAGCGCGTTTCCTCTGCAAGAACCGCGGCTTCCAATGTCTCATCAATCGCCTGAGCTTTTTGCGCAATTTTGTTCATTAGGGTTGATAATCGTTCGTGCTCATCATTTAAGTCCAATAAATTTTTTGTGTGCTTATCGATGAATTTCGCCCGTAGTACGTGCGGCTCTTGAAATAAATCCAATATGGATAACTCCAGTTTTTCCAATCTTTTTTCGACCAAAGGAGGAACGATTAACGCAAAATTTCGCGGCAGTAAAATAGGGAAAGGAACTTGATGTAAATCAAAAATCCCTTTAAGCTGAAACCAATAACCTACTTCAGCAGGTCCTCCCAAATAAGCTAAATTTGGCAAGATCATTTCTTGATACAAGGGCCTTAAAACAACATTAGGGCTGAAGTTTTCCGGATGAGTCGTAATCTCCGCTTTGATTGCTTCTGCGCTGAAACGAATATCTGTATTTAACACATGGTAGTTTCCGTTTCTGTATTCAATACGCTCCCGAAGATCCCCTTTCATGTAGAAAAAGTTGATTTCACGTGCGTGAATCTGCGGTTTATAGCCTAGGTCTACTAGCTGCGCGTCTGTATTTTCGACGGGTTTTTGGTGGGCTTTTTGGAGCACATCCGCCTCCATCACAGGTCTAATTAATTCTTTTAATCGGGCATCATCTGCATCGATGCAGACTAAACCGGTAGCGCCAAACAAGGCATGCATGTATTTTCGTACGGCCTCAGTTAGCGTTTCGCTGCTTTGGTAAGCCTCTTTAAAAATTGGAATTCCGGCTGGTAACAGGCTGATCAATTCAGCTAGGTCGGCTGTCTTAAAACGTCCAACGGCCCCTGTATGCTTACTTGTACAGGTATATGTTTTACCGAATAAATGCAAGTGGTTAATCTCATCCCAATCATGGTCTTCGGTGGCCATCCAATAGACAGGTACAAATTTGAACTCGGGATAGGCCTGCTGTAATTTTCGGGCCAAATTAATGGTAGAGACTAGTTTATAAATTACATATAGTGGACCCGTGAGCAGGTTTAATTGGTGCCCAGTCGTCACCGTAAATGTTTTTTCGTCGCTTAGGCAGGCGATGTTGGGGGCATCTGAAATGTTTTGGTATTGTTCGGTAAGTACGTCAACGAGCACCTGCCTATTAATTGATTTTTTTTGATCTATTTGGGCGCGGAAAGATTCCAAGGTAGGCGTTTCTCCATATAAAGGTTTCAGCTCAGGTTTGCCGGCTAGGTAATCGAGGAGTAATTTTGAGAAGCCTGGAACGCGTTGTAGCGGGTAGCTTTGAATAGGCATATCGAATGGTGTTGTTGCGTTAATTTTAAAAACCCCGCATATTTCCGAAAAGTTCTAACGAATTTAAATATATTTAGCCGAAATTTGTGGTTCTATTAAGCGCGAATGAGATTTTTAATCATCCTTTTTTTATTCTTGGCTTCGATTTGTGGGTTTGCCCAACAAACCCCACAGTTTTCCCAATTCATGATGAATCGGTTTTTGTATAACCCGGCCTTTGCAGGTTTTGAGGATTATTGGGATGTACAAACAGGTTTTCGGACGCAATGGACAGGGATTAATACGGCAAATCGGACGTTTTATACAACAGCTAATTTCGCTTTTGACAAATCAGATCGCACGTCTACCGGCATAACGCCCTATATGTCCAAGACGATTCGTCGGAACTATTCACCTACGTACATTCGCAAGAAAACGCGTAAAGTGAATTTTCACCAGGGCGTAGGCATGCAATTGCTTTCGGATCAAATTGGTCCCATCACCAGCATGTCGCTCAGCGGTACGTATGCGTATCATTTGTCTTTGGGTGGGGAGCGAAAATTAGCTACCGGAGGGTCGATTGGGTATTACCAACGGGTA
>CAMCXW010000052.1 GCA_945883625.1 Spirosoma fluviale | reverse complement strand
GTCTGACGTCTAATGTCCAGCGTCTAGTTTTTGGCGATCGTGCGCTTAATAAACGCCGTCAAATCAGCACCCGTCAATAAATTCTGCGACAAGAGCGCCAAATCCGAGATTTGCTTCGCTAACGCTTTTTGCTCTTCCTCCGAAGTTAGCTCAGCTAATTTGCTGATCAAGGGGTGATTCGCATTGACCGTGATGTTATAGGTCGTAGGCATCGCACCAAACATGCTCATACCGCCACCGCCATTCTTCGACATTTCACTCATGCGGCGCATGAATTCATTTTGCGTTACAATTGCGGGCAATTCGTCTGGAGACATCGCTTCCACCGCCACGACTTTTTGTTTGTCATTTAAGGTTTCTTCGAAAACCTTTTTTACGGATTCTTTTTGCGCATCACTCAGAATTGCTTCCAGATTGATACCAGTGTCGATCAACTTTTCAATGCGATCCGCATCCACACGTTTCCACTGTGTTTTTTCCAATTTGGCTTCCATCCCTTGAATAAAATGGCTGTCAATCAACGAATCTAAACGGATTATTGAATAGCCTTTTTGAGTGGCGGATTGAATAAAAGCATCTTGTTGCTGAACATCCGTCGTATATAAATACACTTTATTGCCGTCTTTGTCGGTCTGCGCCGCCTGAACCTCCTCCGCATATTCATCCAGCGTGAAATACTTGCCAGCGGTATCTTGCACCAAACAGAAATCTTTGGCTTTCTCCATGAATTTCTCGTCGGAAATCATACCGTATTTGATGAATAGGCCAATGTTGGTAAATTTCTCTTCAAACGCCGCACGATCCGACTTGAATAATTCGGCCAATTTATCGGCAACTTTCTTCGTGATGTACGAGTTGATTTTCTTTACATTCGAATCCGCCTGCAAGAATGAACGCGATACGTTCAACGGAATATCGGGTGAATCGATGACCCCGTGCAACAACATTAAGAATTCAGGAACGATGTCTTTGACTTCGTCGGTGATGAATACTTGCCGACTGTACAACTGAATCTTCTCACGCTGCAATTGCATCTCATTCTTCACTTTCGGGAAGTACAAAATACCCGTTAAATTAAATGGATAATCAACGTTCAAGTGAATCCAAAACAACGGTTTTTCTTGCATTGGGTACAATTCGTCATAGAATTGCAAGTAATCTTCATCCGTTAAATCAGCGGGTGATTTGGTCCAAATCGGACTTGGGTTGTTGATGATTTTCTCTTGAAACTCAATCGGCATGGGTAAAAACTTACCATACTTATCTAAAATTGATTTCAATCGGTACTCCTCTAAAAACTCCTCTGAATCTTCCGCAATGTGCAAGATGATGTCCGTTCCGCGCGTCTTCTTTTTCGCAGATGCGATGGAATATTCAGTGGAACCGTCGCAAATCCAACGTGCCGCCTCGGCGCCATCTTGATACGATTTTGATATGATTTCAACTTCTTTTGAAACCATAAATGCGGAATAAAAGCCTAAGCCAAAATGACCGATGATTCCTTTGTCATCGCCCTGGTCCTTGTATTTCTCCACAAATTCTGTGGCGCCAGAGAACGCAATTTGATTGATGTATTTTTTAATTTCTTCGGCCGTCATACCGATTCCATTATCTGAAATCGTGATTGTCTTCTTGTCTTTGTCGAAGCTTACCTTAACTTTTAACTCACCCAAATCACCATTGAATTCACCAATAGAACTCAAGCGTTTGATTTTTTGGGTGGCGTCTACTGCGTTGGAAACCAACTCACGAAGGAAAATCTCGTGGTCCGAATAGAGAAATTTTTTGATGATTGGAAAAATATTCTCGGTGTGAATGGAGATGTTACCTGTTTCTTTCATGTTTAATTGAGATTAAAAATCATAAATTTGAACTGCTAGTTATCAAATGATATTCCAAGCCAATCGGAAATGTCATATTGTCAGATTTTATGAAAAAAATTATTTTCCTCGTATTGATGGTGCAGGTGGCGTTAGGCCAACAAGAATCCCTGCGAATGGTGTATCCATTTATTCCCATGGGGATTAATCCTGCGGAAGCCGGCCTACGGGGTGTGGCGTCAATAACCGGTATATATCGCAAAAAACCACTGTTCCAACAAAATTTCGGGGGGTCTTCCCAACAATATTTTAGCTTCGACATGCCCATCGCACAAGGAAAAGGCGGGATTGGGTTTTTGGCTTATAATACCGACCAATCCTATTTGTTGCCACAAGGTAGACTGGCGGCCAACCTCGGTTTATCGGCCGTCGGATCGTATGCTCTCGATTGGGGAAGGGGGAATACCCTGCGTTTCGGAGGACAAGTAGGGATAGATCAATATCCTATTTTAGATAAAACCGGTACCGCTGTTTTGCGAAGCAGCTTTGGACTTGGATTAATTTATACGCACGAGCAACTTATTTTAGGGGTCAGTAAACCCACCCGCGAGGCACCCACCTATGTTCGTGCTACCTATACCATGAATTTAGATGATTCTTTTACCACCAAATTCGGATCCGTGATTCGATTCGCATCGGGTGAAACAAAAGTAGACGCGCACGCAACAGTGTGGTGGCATGAGAAAGTAGGCGCCGGCTTATGGTATCAAGGAACCGGATCCGAATTCGGTGATGCAGCCCTATTAGTCAGCGCAGAAGTAGCACTTGGACGAAATTTTCGGGTCGGTTATGCGTATGATCTCCTGGGAAAACAAATGGCAGTTAGCATACCTACTCCCTCAGGCGTAGCCTCAGGATTTCATCAAATTTTTCTTCGCTATGAGATCGATACCGGGAATGGAAAAATTGCCGAGTTTAGGCCCTAAGGAAGTAGGAAATTATTTTGACTTTAAGAGGATATTATTGAAATAAATAAAGATTTTTTTTCATCACGATATAATTGAGTTTTTTCGAAAGAAATTCGTGCCTTAATATGGTAAAAAACCCAATTTTTTAGAAATAAATACAAAAGAGTATAGTAAATTGCGGGGATTTTTTTCAGATATAAACACGCGTGCTTAACCAAATCAATAACGTTTGAAACTTTTTCTAGTCACTGGCTAGAATTTTACATTATGGATCCATTTTCCTACGTTGCGAATGCAGATACACAGGTCATTGCCGACCTGTATGAAAACTACAAACAAGACCCTAATTCCGTAGACAACTCTTGGAGAGATTTCTTCAAGGGATTCGATTTTTCACAAACCTGGTTAGGTGAAGGTGCGACTTTCGGTGCTGCATCTGCAGATTCAGGTCATGTTCACAAAGAAATGGCCGTGATTTCATTAATCAAAGCTTTTCGCTCGCGTGGACATTTATTGTCAAATACAAATCCTGTTCGCGTGCGAGTGGATCGCAAGCCTCGTTTGGCTTTAACCGATTATGCGCTGTCAGATGCTGATTTAGATACCGTTTTCCAAGCAGGTACTTTCCTAGGAATCGGGCCATCTACGTTGCGTCAAATTCAAGACGCCTTACATAAAATCTATGCAGGCACCATCGGGTTTGAATATTCATACATCCGCGAGGTGGATACGAAGGAATGGTTGCGCAATAAGATTGAAAAGGAAGCTTTGGCTTTCAACCCAACCCTTGAAAAGAAAAAACATATCCTAGAGAAATTAAACGAAGCAGTCGTTTTCGAGAATTTCCTTGGTACAAAATATTTAGGCCAAAAGCGCTTCGGACTTGAAGGTGGTGAATCTACCATTGCGGGTTTGGATGCAATCATCAACAAATCTGCGGATTTGGGCGTGAAGGAAGCGATGATTGGTATGGCGCACCGCGGTCGTTTGAACGTGTTGGCCAACATCATGCACAAATCCTACGAATCAATTTTTGATGGTTTCGAAGGAAATGTGCCCAATGAAATTCATGGCGATGGTGACGTAAAATATCATTTAGGCTATTCTTCGAAGCATATTTCACCAAACGGAAGTGAAATTTCCTTGAAATTAGCTCCGAATCCATCACACTTAGAGGCGGTAAATCCATTAGTAGAAGGTTTCTGTCGGGCAAGTGCTGACGCCCATTACAATGGCGATTATTCGAAAGTAATGCCGATTTTGATTCACGGAGATGCTGCGGTTGCCGGTCAAGGTATCGTGTACGAAGTGACGCAAATGGCGAAATTGAAAGGGTATTCAACCGGTGGAACAATCCACTTTGTGATTAATAACCAAGTAGGTTTTACCACCGATTTTGAAGATGCGCGTTCCTCGATTTATTGCACGGATGTCGCTAAGATTATCGATGCACCGGTATTTCACGTAAATGGAGATGATCCAGAAGCGGTGGTTTTCGTGTCGCGTATCGCTGCAGAATTTCGTCAGGAATTTGGTCGGGATGTATTTGTGGATATGGTTTGTTACCGTCGGAATGGTCATAATGAGTCAGATGAGCCGCGTTTCACGCAGCCTACGTTGTATGCCAATATCACCAATCATCCAAATCCGCGCGAAATTTACATTCAGAAATTAATCAAGCAGGGTGAAATTGAGGCGAAATTAGCCGAGCAAATGGATGCTGCATTTAAGGCAGAACTACAAGCGCGCTTGGATTTGGTCAAACAAAAAGTTCGCCCTCCATACATTCCTTTGAAATTAGATAATGCGTGGTCGGCATTGCGCTACTCAACTGAAAAAGACTTCGAAAAATCGCCTAAAACGGCCATTTCTCAAGCTGTAGTAGACCAAGTAGCCAAAGCGATTACGACGTTGCCAAAGGGTTTTGTTGCCTTGAAGCAAATTGAAAAAGTAATTGCCGACCGCAAGGTATTCTTCGAAAAAGGCGAATTAAACTGGGCTACGGCTGAGTTGTTAGCCTATGGTTCTTTATTAGTCGAAGGCAAAGCGGTACGTTTGTCGGGACAAGATGTCCAACGTGGTACATTCTCGCACCGCCATGCGGTATTGCACGATGCCAATACCAATGAAAATTACAGTTCGTTAAATCATATTTCAGACAAACAGGAGGAGGAGGCACAAATCTATAATTCATTATTGTCGGAATACGGCGTTCTAGGCTATGAATTTGGTTATGCCTTAGCGAATCCGAATGCCTTGGTTATCTGGGAAGCGCAGTTTGGTGATTTCGCCAATGGTGCGCAGACGATGATTGACCAATTTATATGTTCACACGAATCAAAGTGGGGGACACAAAACGGGTTGGTGATGTTGTTGCCACATGGCTATGAAGGTCAAGGACCGGAGCACTCGAATGCCCGTCCAGAGCGTTTTTTGCAGTTGGCCGCGGAGAATAACATGGTCATTGCGAATTTGACAACGCCGGCGAATATTTTCCATGCGTTGCGCCGCCAATTAACTTGGGAGTTCCGTAAGCCACTCGTGGTGATGTCGCCTAAGTCAATTTTCCGTCATCCGAAAGTAGTTTCGAAATTGGAAGCCTTTACGAAAGGTTCGTTCCAAGAGGTGATTGGGGATGACTATGCAGATAAAGCGAAAGTAAAACGCGTGTTAATCTGCTCAGGTAAAGTATATTTTGACTTGATGGATCGTCAAGAAAAAGATAAGCGTAAGGATGTGGCGATTATCCGTTTGGAGCAATTGCATCCATTCCCAACGAAGCAAGTGGAAGCGGAATTGGCAAAATATAAATCGGCTGAAATTTTCTACGTGCAAGAAGAACCGGAAAACATGGGCTATTGGTCGTATGTGATCCGCGAGTTTGGTTGGGCACGTTTTGCCAAATTAGTCGCACGTAAGAAATCGGCCTCACCGGCGACAGGATTCTTGAAGGTGCATGGCGAGGAGCAGGCAGCATTGATAAACAGAGCATTTGAATAATCGAATATTATGGCTATAGAAATGAAAGTGCCCGCGGTGGGCGAGTCAATCACGGAAGTAACGGTTGCCACTTGGAACAAAAAAGAAGGCGATCACGTGAAATTGGATGAGGTATTGTGCGAACTCGAGTCGGACAAAGCTACGTTTGAATTGCCAGCTGAGGCTGAAGGTATTTTGCACATTGTGGCAAAAGAAGGCGATGTGTTGCCGATCGGTGCAGTAATTTGCACGATTGAGGTGGGCGGTGCGACAGCATCGGTTACCGTAGCAGACGCCGCTCCAGCAGTAGTAGCTGTACCAGCGCCAGCAGTAGCGCCGGCTCCGGCGGCAGGACCTACGACCGTGTTGGAAGTTAAAGTTCCCGCAGTAGGTGAGTCGATTGCCGAAGTAACCGTTTCGGTTTGGAATAAGAAAACAGGTGATGTTGTTAGCTTGGATGAAGTAATTTGTGAATTAGAGTCGGACAAAGCGACCTTCGAATTACCAGCTGAATCAGCGGGTATTTTAGAGGTAATTGCCCAACCAGGTTGTGTTGTTCCGATTGGAGGCTTGTTGGCCAAAATCACCGTAGGTGGTTCCGTAGCAGCAGCACCAGCGGCGGCACCAGCTCCAGCGGCAGCAGCTCCGGCAGCAGCAGCTTCTTCAGATGCAACGTATGCAGCAGGTCATCCATCTCCAGCAGCAGCAAAAATATTAGATGAAAAAGGAATTGCGGCAGCATCGGTTGCGGGTTCAGGTGTGGGTGGACGTATTACCAAAGAAGATGCCGTAGCAGCTTCGAAACCAGTTGCTGCTACCCCGGTATCGGCTTCTGCACCAGCGGTAGCACAAGGCGGAACACGTCGTGAGAAAATGAGTTCATTGCGTAAAACAGTGGCCCGTCGTTTGGTGGCTGTGAAAAATGAAACGGCGATGTTGACAACCTTCAACGAGGTGGACATGAAGCCAATCATGGATTTACGTGGAAAATACAAAGATAAATTCAAGGAGAAACATGGCGTGGGCTTAGGCTTTATGTCCTTCTTTACGAAAGCGGTTTGCGTGGCCTTGAAGGAATACCCTTCGGTAAATGCGAAGATCGATGGCGATGAAATCGTGTTCCACGATTATTGCGATATTTCGATTGCGGTTTCTGCACCAAAAGGTTTGGTTGTTCCGGTGATTCGTTCAGCAGAGAACTTGTCATTAGCGGGCATCGAAACTGAAGTGGTTCGTTTAGCCGGAAAAGCACGTGAGAATAAATTGAGTTTGGAAGAAATGAGCGGCGGAACATTTACGATCACGAATGGTGGGGTATTTGGTTCGATGCTTTCTACGCCTATCATTAATGCGCCGCAAGTTGCGATCTTAGGTATGCACAATATCGTGGAGCGCGCGGTGGTCGTTGACGGTCAAATCGTTGTTCGTCCAATTATGTATTTAGCATTATCGTATGATCACCGCATCATCGATGGCCGGGAGTCGGTGAGTTTCTTAGTTCGCTTGAAGCAACTATTGGAGGATCCAGCTCGTTTATTATTAGATATTTAATGACTAGAATAGGCCTTGCGGGGCCTATTCGCTTTCAATCGCCTTATGCAAGAATTTGATGTTGTCGTAATTGGTTCGGGTCCTGGAGGATATGTTTCGGCTATCCGTTTGGCCCAATTGGGTTTCAAAGTAGCCATCGTGGAGAAATATGCCGTGATGGGTGGAACGTGTTTGAACGTAGGATGTATTCCTTCAAAAGCATTGTTGGACTCCTCCGAGCACTACCACAATGCGGTGCATACCTTCCAAGATCATGGAATTGATATTTCAAAACCGAAGGTCAATATGGACCAAATGATCAAGCGCAAAGCGGGTGTGGTTTCGAATTTGAATGCAGGTATTGCGTATTTGATGAAGAAAAATAAGATCACGACTTTCCATGGTTTGGGATCATTTGATTCAGCAAAAACGGTTAAAATGACCAAAGAAGATGGTTCTTCGGAGGTGATTGCTGGAAAGAATATTGTGATAGCGACAGGTTCTAAGCCAACGATCCTGCCGTTCATTCCGGTGGACAAAGAGCGTATTATCACGTCGACCGAAGCCTTGAAAATGAAGGAAGTTCCGAAGCACTTAATTGTGATCGGAGCCGGGGTAATCGGCGCTGAATTAGGATCTGTTTACGCACGTTTAGGATCAAAAGTTTCCTTTGTGGAATTTGCGGATAGCATGATTGCCACGATGGACAAGTCGATGGGCAAGGAATTGCAAAAGTCGATTGCCAAATTAGGCGCTGATTTTTACTTGTCGCACAAAGTGACAGGTGCTTCGGTGAAGGGGAAAGAAGTGACGGTGAAAGCACAAGATGCGTCGGGTAAGGAAGTCGAGATTAAAGGAGATTATTGCTTGGTGTGTATCGGTCGCCGACCGTACACGGATGGTTTAAACTTAGCTGCGGCGGGTTTAACGGCCGATGAGCGTGGTCGGATTGCGGTAGATGAGCATACGCTTCAAACATCAGTTCCGGGTATCTATGCGATTGGTGATGTGGTTCGTGGAGCGATGCTTGCACACAAAGCAGAGGAAGAGGGAACCTTAGTAGCGGAAGTTATTGCAGGCCAAAAGCCACATATCAATTATAATTTAATTCCAGGCGTTGTTTACACTTGGCCAGAAGTGGCTTCGGTAGGCAAGACGGAACAAGAATTGAAAGCGGCAGGTATCGCTTACAAAGAAGGTTCATTCCCATTCAAAGCTTTGGGTCGATCGATTGCATCGGGAGATGTGGATGGTTTGGCGAAAGTGTTGGCGGATGCAACAACCGATGAAATTTTAGGTGTCCATATCATTGGCGCTCGTGCGGCGGACATCATCGCGGAAGCGGTGGTCGCTATGGAATACCGCGCTTCGGCTGAAGATGTAGCGCGTATGTCACATGCGCATCCTACGTATACGGAAGCTTTGAAAGAGGCTTGCTTGGCTGCAACGGCGAAAAGGTCGATTCACAGCTAGCTGACGCTAGCTAGACTCTAGACGTTGGACGTTAGACGATATGTAAAAAAGACCTTAGGAATCGCGTCTTTTTTTGTTTCCCCAGGTTAAAACCTGGGGTTATAATTTTATGATTAGAATTTTCCGACGTCCAGCGTCAAGGGTCCAACGTCTAGCGTCTTACCTCTACAGTCTAATCCACCGTCAATGCCTCTAGATCGATCGTCTTTGCTCGTGCATAAAACCGCCACGAAAGCAAGACCGACGAACAAACCAAACTAGCCGTTAGGCCCATCCAGATGCCTACGGCACCGATGCCCTGATAAATACCGATGTAGTAGGAGAGTGGAATGCCGATTCCCCAATAGGAGAAAATGGTGATTCCGGTAGGGATGTTGACATCCTGAAGGCCACGAAGTAAACCCAATGAAACCGCTTGGATGCCATCAAATAACTGAAAGATCGCGCCCCAAACGACAAGGGTTACCGCAATTGCGATTACCGAAGCTTCTTGGGTATAGCCCCGCACTAAAATATCTTTACCAAAGAAAAAGACCAACGCGCATACGCCCATAAATACAATGGACAGTACCAGCGCCGCATTACCCGACGTGAAAATACCCGCACGATTCCGCTCGCCGATGTCCGCGCCCACTAAAATTCCCCCCGCCGCCGCGATGCCGGTTGCCATCATGTAGGTCAATGAGGCCATGTTGATGGCCACAATATGTGCCGCCTGCGCCGTGACTGAAATCCAACCCATCATCACCACCGCCATACCAAACGTCGCAATCTCAAAGAAACCCTGCATGCCGGATGGAATGCCGATTTTCAAAATCGTTTTTTCTAGGACATTGGCCGCTGCATGTACATGCTTTTTAGCTAAATACTTGCTGAAATCAGCGATTTTGAATACGTAAATGGCCAGCGAACCGACCATTAAGATGCGGGCCAATAAGGTTGCGATCCCAGCCCCAAATAATCCCATCGCAGGAATTGGACCGAGGCCATTAATGAACATGTGATTGAAAATGACATTGAAAATCAGCGCACCCAATGTGATGTACATCGCCACCGAGGTTTTCTGTAAACCATCCGTAAAGCTTTTCAAGGCCGAAAATAAAAATATCGGGATAACCGAAATAGCAATTAAAGCTAAATAGGGAAGGGTTAAGGCTTTATTGGCCGCCGTCTGTTGGAACAAATCATAATTCATGCCCGCCACGCCTATCAACAAAATAGTAATCACCGCTAAGAAAACAGCCACCCGAATATTAGCGCGTAATAAATTCCCACATTCCGTGAAATCACCTTCCGCTTCAGCTTTGGAAATCATCGGCGCGACAATCTGCATGCAGATTAAACCAACCACCCCAATCGTAAAAAAAATACTTCCCGCCATGCCAGAAGCACCAAGACTTTCCGCAGCGCCGGTCGACATTCGTCCTACCTGAATCGTATCGGCTAAACCCATGAGCATAACGCCGAGCTGGCCCACGACTATCGGTGTGGCCAATTTGATCGTCTGTTTAATCTTCGCTTGAAAAGCCATCTTAAATTCGGACTATTTCTGCTCCAATTGCATTTAAACGCGTATCGATGTTTTGGTAACCCCGGTCAATCTGCTCGATGTTGTCAATGATGGAAGTGCCGTTTGCCGACATCGCCGCAATTAACAACGAAACGCCCGCACGGATATCCGGAGAGGACATGCGAATACCTTTCAAGGTTTGCTTGCGATCAAAGCCCACGACCGTTGCGCGGTGTGGATCACACAGGATAATCTGCGCACCCATCTCGATCAAACGGTCAACGAAGAATAAACGGGATTCAAACATTTTTTGGTGAATCAAGACCGTTCCTTTCGCTTGGATCGCTGTGACTAAAATGATGGACAACAAGTCAGGCGTGAAACCTGGCCATGGATGATCGGAAATGGTCAACATCGATCCGTCGATGAAGTTTTCCAATTCGTAATGTTCCTGTGATGGGATGAAAATATCATCACCACGGAATTCCATTTTGATACCTAATTTCTTGAATACCTCAGGAATGATGCCTAATTCTGGGATTTGGCAGTTCTTGATCGTGATTTCCGATTGCGTCATCACGGCCATGCCGATGAACGAGCCGATCTCAATCATATCTGGTAACATCGTGTGCTCGGTGCCGTGAAGGACGTCTACGCCTTCGATCACCAACATGTTCGAACCGATACCAGTGATTTTCGCACCCATTCGGTTCAACATCTTACTTAATTGCTGTAAATACGGCTCGCAAGCAGCATTGTAGATGGTTGTTTTACCTTTGGCTAAAACCGCAGCCATCAAAATATTCGCGGTTCCTGTTACGGAAGCCTCGTCCAATAACATGTACGCACCTTGCAATTGGGAAGCATCTACTTCGTAAATACCACCATCTTCCGGGCTATAATTGAATTTGGCACCTAATTTCATGAAGCCGAAAAAGTGGGTGTCTAAACGCCGCCGGCCAATTTTATCTCCACCTGGGGAAGGAATACGCCCTTTTTTGAAGCGAGCCAAGGTTGGCCCCAATAGCATCACTGACCCACGTAACCCAGCCGCTTTTTTCTTGTAATTTTCGGAATCTAAACAATCGATGTTCACTTGAGACGCATCGAATTCAATACTAGATTCAGACAAACGACGCATGCTCACACCCATATCGCCTAGTAAATCAATTAATTGATTGACGTCGCGAATGTTTGGAATGTTGTGGATGGTCACAGGCTCAGCTGTTAAAACCACGGCACACAAAATTTGTAATGCTTCGTTCTTCGCTCCTTGCGGAGTGATTTCCCCCTTCATCCGGCGGCCACCGGTTACTTTAAATGATGCCATAGCGCTTACTTATTTTTTACGAAAGTTGTTATTTCGGTTATTATTATTGTTTCTGAAGTTATTATTCTTGCGGAAGTTATTGTTCCGATTATTCGTGTTGTTGTTCGGATATTCGGTCGCGTTGTAGGTATTGCGCGCGTTATTAGCCACTTTGGCATGGCCTAAGGTCTCTTGCGAAAGTTCGTCTACGATCGTACCTAACAGGTTTTCCGACATGTCTTTGATGTTCTGCCAAATAACTGAATCGTCCACTGAGTCTTTATTCCAAGTCACGTAGAAGCCTTTCATCAAACGTGCGATGTAGGCCACCAAGATCTTTTTGTCTTCTAATTTCTCCTCAGCGATGGCACGCAGAATTAACAATTCCACATTGCGGCCATAGTGTTTGAACTTCAAATGGTGCTGGTTGTAAGCCACCTTTCGCGGCGCTTTTCCCACTGATTCTGGCGATGGAGGAGGGAATGGCCCTTGTACATCCAATGCGAAATTGGACATGATATACAAATCATCCCACAGCTTCTTGGAGTAATCTTGCTGCGTATCCTTCATGTTGGGGTGAATTTGCTTCATCAGCTCTACCATGATAAACGCGTATTTTGTCCGCTGTTCGTGGTCTTCCACGGTCATGATGTAATCCACTAATTTCTGTACGCTTGATCCGTATTCTTTCATAAACTATCTGGAAAATGTAAGCCAAACCCAAAGGTGTGGAACGGCAAACAGCGCGAAAATAAATACAGCCCAAATAGCCATAACTAAAACGGCGCCTGCCGCGTAATCTTTTATCTTTTTCGCCATCGGATTTTCTCCTGGCGACACTAAATCTGTTATTCGTTCGATGGCCGTATTGATCAATTCCATGACCCAAACCCCGGCAATAGCTAAGCTAATCCATACCCATTCCAGGGCAATGAAGTCGAGTTTGATGCCCACGAAAATGACTAAAATCGTTGAAATCAAGTGGATTTTGGCATTATTCTCCTGCTTGATGAGATCTACAATTCCATCGAAGGCATGCCCAATACTTTTGAATGCTTGTTTAAACATCTTAAAATTCAGCCGATTTAGGCGTACGTGGGAACGGAATCACGTCGCGAATGTTCGACATGCCCGTTACAAATAAAACTAAACGCTCGAAGCCTAAGCCGAAGCCCGCATGCGGCGCAGAGCCAAATTGGCGTGTTTCTAAATACCACCAAATCGATTCTTCCTCAATGCCCACATCCTTCGTGCGTTGCACTAATTTCGCGTAATCATCTTCCCGCTGTGATCCACCGATGATCTCCCCGATACCTGGGAATAATACGTCCATCGCACGCACGGTCTTGCCGTCTTCGTCCAATTTCATGTAGAATGCCTTGATGTCTTTCGGGTAATTCGTTAGGATAACAGGCTTTTTGAAGTGTTTTTCGACTAACCAGCGTTCGTGCTCCGACTGCAAGTCGATGCCCCATTCAACAGGATATTGAAACTTACCTTGCTTGTGGGTTTTGGATTGCAAGAGGATGTTGATTGCCTCCGTATAGGTTAAGCGTTCAAAATCATTTTCCGTCACAAAACGTAACTTTTCGGTTAGGCTAAGTTCAGATTGCTCCTCTTTTTTCTTGGTTTTCTCTTCCTCCAATAAACGTTTTTCGAGGAAGGCGATATCGTCTGCGCAGTGGTCTAGCGCGTATTTGATGCAGTATTTGGTGAAGTCCTCCGCCAAATTCATGTTATCTTCTAATTCATTAAAGGCCACTTCCGGTTCGATCATCCAGAACTCGGCTAAGTGACGTGTGGTGTTCGAGTTTTCTGCACGGAACGTAGGTCCAAAAGTATACACTTTTGATAAGGCCATCGCGCCTAGCTCTCCTTCTAGTTGGCCCGAAACCGTCAAATTCGTCTCCTTGCCAAAGAAATCTTCTTTGAAATCCACCTTGCCATCTTCGGTCATCGGTGGATTGGTCGTAGGCAACGTAGTCACGCGGAACATCTCGCCAGCGCCTTCTGCATCTGATCCCGTAATGATGGGCGTATGTAAATAGAAGAAACCTTTATCGTTGAAATACGAATGTACGGCGAATGCTAAGGCATGTCGGACGCGTAAAATGGCCGAAAACGTGTTGGTACGCGGTCTTAAATGCGCAATCTCACGCAAGAACTCAAGTGAGTGTTTTTTCGGTTGTAATGGATATTTCTCCGGGTCGGCGGTGCCGTATACCTGAATATCGGTTACTTGAATTTCAACGGATTGTCCTTGACCTTGTGAGGGGATGAGGATTCCGGTGAGGGCGATGCAAGCGCCAGTGGTTACGAGGCGAAGGGTTTCTTCAGCTACGGTCCCGTCGGCAATAACACCTTGAATATTATGAATGGTTGATCCGTCGTTTAGGGCGACGAAGGCAACGTTGGAAGAAACGCGTTTGGTACGTACCCAACCTTTGACGGTTATGGTTTGATTACTCGGTGATAATGAAAGTATTTCTTTAATTTGCATGCGATAGAATCTCGTAGTGCCGTTTATTTGGTCACAATAAGCCTCAAAAATACGCACAATTACCGAATTATTTCATTTATTTTTGTTTTTAAATACAGCGTTATATGCAGGGATTATCCATCAAGCTGTCGCAGCAGCAGAAACTTTCACCGCAGCAGATCCAGTTGATCAAGTTATTGCAAATTCCGACAGCGGAATTGGCAGCGCGTGTGGAGGAGGAATTGGAGCAAAATCCAGCCTTAGAGGAGGGTGTGGATTCGGAGCGATTTGAGGAGGAGGGAGAACGGGAGACCGTGGAGGATTTGGAGCGGGAGGAATTGGAGAT
>CAMCXW010000051.1 GCA_945883625.1 Spirosoma fluviale | reverse complement strand
GATCCATCAGCTGCAAAACTAACTGCCTCTCCCTGAATTTCTTGGCCCGTTCCATCTGAATTAATCCCAGCATAAGTAACTTTTATAGGCGGCCTTTTCAATGCCGAAGGTATTGACTCTCCTGAACTGCGCTTCCAATAATGCATTTCGAAATAATTCTTAATCAATATCTCCGAATTATCAGCGGATACTGCACCACCAGAAATAAAATTTACCGAAACAACACGTGGATCCGCAATAATGGGTATCGAAAAGCTCAATTCTTGAACGAATTCTGCTTGGACGCGCGCTGATGGAACAACATTTGAGGCGGATATTTTGTAGAGGCGTTTATTATTTTCGCGTTTGGAGACGATAAATATATCTTTGGTTTTTTGATCAATCAAAAGGCATTCCATATCACGAGCTCCATCAGGCAACGTAAATTTCAATGAATTAACTGCCGTAATTTTAGTTGACGTACTCGCATTTACAACCGGTTCCCTAAACCAATAAATCGTGTAATCTGTGTATGCAGCATTATTATCGCCGAAATCAGCCACATAAACGGTTGCTGATCCATCCGATTCTCCCAAAATGGCCATGTCTTCCCAATCGCGATTCGAAGTGCCTGTAAGCTCAAATGCGCGATTTCCTTTTCCTTTATCATCAAAATAATAAAGTACGTTAGGGTTTCCAGAATCATTGTGCGACCAAAAATACCCTGGATTCACACGGCTTGCGGCTAAGCCAGATGCCTCTGATAGTCCTGGATTTTCTACATCCCCTAGGTCAATTGAAGGGAGAAATGTTGCACTTGCAGCGTCCGGTGCGACAGGAACTAGGCTGATATCACACGCATTTAGCAATAAAGAGCTAAAAAATAATAGACTGATTTTAATTAGTCGCTTCTTCATCCGGCTTTTCTTGTGTGGCTACTTTAACATGAACTTTTTTAACACGGCGCAAGTCAACGGATTGCACCTTAAATACAAATTTATCAAATGAAATTTCCTCGCCTGCATTGGGAATTCGAGCAAATAACTCAATCATCATACCGCCTAACGTTTCACTTTCACCTCGTACTTTTTCAAAATAGGTACTATCTAAATCAAAAACTTTACAAAAATCATTCAACGAGGTTTTGGCTTCAAAAACATATGAGGAATCATCGATACGCTTATAATCTTTCGTCTCATCATCAAACTCATCGTTAATCTCACCCACAATCTCCTCGATGATATCTTCCATGGTAACTAGCCCCTCCGTCTCGCCATATTCATTAACTACTACAGCCATATGAACGCGCTTTTCTTGAAAATCATATAATAAATCATCGATTTTCTTATTCTCAGGAACAAAAAATGGTTGGTGCAACAATGAAATCCAATCAAAATTTTCATCTTTATCTACGTGCCTCAGTAAATCTTTAATGTATAAAATGCCTTCAATTTTATCAATTGTGTCCTTAAAAACAGGAACTCGAGAGTACCCATTCTTATTGATTTTATCCATCAACTCATGAAAATCCATCTCCGTGTCAAAAGCAACAATATCACGACGCGCTTGCATTACAGATTTAACGGATGTATTACCAAAATTCAGAATACCACGCAAAATATCTTTCTCTTGTTCGGTTGTATTTTCGTCCGTGGTAATCTCTAAGGCATGATTTAATTCATGCGCGGTCAGCGTATATGATTTTTTTTTAATTCGTTTTTCAATCAAATTTGAAATTGCCAACAAAGATTTTGCTAAAGGCAAAAAGATCAACGTAAAGAATTCAATGAATGGAGAAGTAAAAAGGGCAAACTTGAGGTTATTTTGTTGAGCCCAAACTTTTGGAATCAATTCCCCGAAAAATGTGATAATAAATGTAACCCCAAATAACAAAAACAAAGTGACGACTAATGTTCCCACAGATTGTGGGCCCAAAATCATTTCTGTCAAATAATTAGACAGTGTAATAAAGATAATATTTACAAAATTTATAGCAATTAAAAGGGTTGCAAGTAATTGCTGAGGCTTATCCAAGAGAATACTGACCGCCTTTTCCGCAGATTTATCACTTTCGCGCAAAGCAATACGCTGGTCAGCATTTAAGGAAAAAAAAGCTACTTCTGAGCCGGCCAACAAAGCAGAGAGGCCAAGTAAGGCAAGTAAAATTAGGCCAATGACGAATACCGAAGTGTAGTTGAGCTGAGGCTCAAGAATGGTTAGTAATTGAATCGTATAGGGGTCGGCGTCCATGTTATAAAATGCGCATTTGATGCAAATTTAAGAAAAAGGGAATAGAGTCGCCTATTATTCCCTTTTTCTTACATAAAATTTAAAATGGCAAAACATCCCCCTCTTCCATCATCGGCGGAAAGGCAGTCCCACTTGCTGATACGGCATTTCCCAGATTAACAGGTTCTGGCCGTGGTCGGGATTCAGGTGTTTCTCCGGCAGGTCGATCGTTCCGACTGCCGATTAAATTAAGTGAGGTAGCTCGAATTCTATAACCTCTTACTGTTGCACCAGCTTTGTCTTGCCATTCCTCTGAGCGAATTTTACCTTCAATGTAAACCTGATTACCTTTTTTTAGGTATTGCTCAGCAATATTGGCCAAATTGTCCCATAATTCAACACGATGCCATTCCGTCTGTTCGACCCGCTGGCCATCTTTTCCGGTATAAGATTCTGAAGTTGCGATGTTGATGTTCGCAACTTTCATTCCACTAGGCAATGCACGTACTTCTGGGTCCGCACCCAAATTGCCCAAAATAATCACTTTGTTTACTCCTGCCATGGTTATACTGTTTAAAGGTTAGGTTTATGTGAAATTGTTGGTTCAAATGTACCGCTTCTATTAAACAAGCAATTCATGTAAAACCAAATTATCAGTTATTATATTTAAAATCAAAACAGGTTTTCCGCATTTTTCGAAGTCCTGTGCATCCATCCACTGAAAATCCCCGAACATGGCTAGGTCAACAAAATCAGGAACTTGAATTAACCAGGCCCTCGAAAAAATTCGTTGGTGACTTAATAAATGCTTACCCGGAGACCTCAGTTCGGTGGTGGGGAAGGCCAGCAAATCTCCGAAAGGGCCAATGGCTTCAGGAAGCTCACAAAGTTGGCTCGTTTCATGCTGGACAAACTCCCACAGTCCTTGCCAAATATCTTTCTTGTGGCGCATATGCACCAGAACTCTATGTTTTTGAACAACAATGAAATAATTAAAATATCTATTTCGGGGGGCTTTCCCTTTCGATTTGATTGGCAATGTTTGCGTCCGATTAGTAGCGAAAGCCACACATGAAACTCGAAGTGGGCATGTTTCACAAGCAGGCACCGGACTGCATTGCAAGGAACCAAACTCCATAATGGCTTGATTAAAAGTTGCTGCATACGCTCGGGGGATTAAACTTTGGGCTATCTCTGTAAATTGTTTCCGTGCGGAAGAGTGCATAATATCTGTTTCAATACCAAAATAGCGTGAAAGAATACGAAAAACGTTCCCGTCCACAACGGGGACTGATTCATCAAAAGCAAATGAGGCGATAGCTGCGGCGGTGTACGGACCAATTCCGGGCAATTGCACAAGCTGCTCGTACGTCTGCGGGAACTTGCCATTAAATTTTTCGACCACTAAACGAGCCGTTTTATGCAAATTCCGCGCCCGACTGTAATACCCCAAACCCTGCCAATTACGAAACAATAATGCCTCATCCGCTTTGGCAAGATGATTAATGGTCGGAAAGACATGTAATAATTTATGAAAATAGGGCAACCCTTGTGCCACGCGCGTCTGCTGGAGTATAATCTCAGATAACCAAATCACATAAGGATCGCGCGTTTGACGCCAAGGAAGTTCGCGCGCGTTTGCAGGATACCAGGCTAACAAACTCTCAGAAAAGGGATGCAGTGCGTCTTTATTCATCATCTGACTCAAATATACGGGCTACATTCAAAATTTTAATTTTTATTCGAGCTTTTCATTTGCCTCTATTAAAGAAAAGCCTTACTTTTGTGTCCCTTTTGGAATAAGAGGAAAGCGTAAAATTCAATCAACGATTAACTTAAAGAATTCATTACCGTGACTAAGGCAGATGTAATTGCTGAGATTTCCAGCAAAACAGGGATTGATAAGAAAGATGTTTCTGAAACGTTAGAGAACTTCTTTCAGGTTGTAAAAGACAATTTAGCGAATCAGGAAAACATTTATGTTCGTGGATTTGGGAGTTTTATAAATAAGAAAAGGGCTAAAAAAATTGCTCGTAATATTTCTAAAAATACGTCTATTACTATTGAAGAGCATTTCGTGCCAAGCTTTAAGCCGGCAAAGGTGTTTATTGAACAAGTTAAAACAAGCACTGACCCTGCAAAAGCTTAATTTTTTAAGTTAGGTCAATAAAATGAATAAAACGCTTGCGCTCATTTTATGTATTGGCCTGGGATTAAGTGCCCTCATATTTCAATTACCGAAAGGGAATGTGAGTAACAAACCTGGAGAAGTTTCCTCTGGTGAAGCAAATCGTGACGCTGGAAATACTCCAAAAGCTAAAGTCGAGGAAGAAGCTCACGCTACTCCACTGACTCCAAGCCAGCAGAAACAAATAGCTCAGTTAAAAGCTAATTTGACAACAGCAAAAACTGAAGCCCTTCAAGTAGGTGCTTTAGAGAAGTTGGCAACAACTTTTATTCAGCTTGACAAATACGACAGTGCAGCTTATTATGCTGCTCAGTTTGCGGACCAGCATCCCGAATTGTCTAACGTTCTGCGTGCAGGACAATTGTATTTTGAAGCACAAACGTTTGCCATTAATGTATCAAAAGGGAAATTAATGGGGGAGAAAGCCCGAAATTATTTTGAAAAAGCGTTAACGCTAGATCCGAATAACCTATTGGTTAAGACGAACATGGCGATGACTTATGTAGATACACCTACACCGATGAAGGGAATTACACTTCTGAGGGAAGTAATTGAACAAGAGCCGACTTTTGTGCCGGCGATTTTCAATTTGGGGATATTAGCCATTAAATCGAATCAGTTTGGCAAAGGCCAAGAACGATTCACACAAATATTGAAGCTGGAACCTACTAACTTTAAAGCCGCTTTAAATCTCGGTTTTTGTTTAGCCCAGTTAGATAAAGAAGTCGAGGCAAAAAAGATCTTAAAACGTGTTCTTACAGAAAGTAAAGATGCGCAAGAGGTCAAAGCCGCGAAAGAATTGCTCGCAGAAATGCAGCATTAAACATTGTTGAGTTCATTTATATGAACTTCTCAAAAAAATAGAAAAGCTGAAAGTCAGCTTGGTAAATTATTAAAAACTTAAACGCTAAAAGCTATGCCTTGCGGAAAGAAAAGAAAACGTCATAAGATTTCAACACACAAACGTAAAAAACGTCTTCGTAAAAATCGTCACAAGAAGAAATAGTAACAGCTAACATTCTTCATTTTTAGATTGTAAGACATACCCAAAGACAGGCATTTTATTTAGCAATAAATAGCCTGTTTTTGGCGTTCGCTTACCTGTATATTATATATTTGGGTTTTACGCCTGAATGAACATTCTTCTCGTCAAACATTGTGAGTAATGAACTAATCATAAATTCCACACCCAAGGGTGATCGAATTGCCCTTTTGCATGACAAAAGGATTGTTGAATACCACATCGAACAGTCGGAACCACAATTCTCCGTTGGAGATATTTATATAGGTACGATTAAGAAATTGGTTTCGGGATTAAATGCCGCATTTATTGATATAGGTTATGAAAAAGATGCATTCTTGCACTATCATGATCTTGGGCCAAATTTAGCTACCCTTCAAAAATTCACTCGGGATGTTTTAACCAAAAAAGGTAAAAATGTTCGGATTGAGAATTATAAATTAGAAGAGGAAATTGACAAATTAGGCAAAGTAGAGAAAGTATTAACTCGTGGTCAGTTAGCCCTTGTTCAAGTGGTTAAAGAACCGATTTCCACTAAAGGTCCTCGGTTATCTTGCGATATTTCCATTGCAGGAAGATTCCTTGTGCTTGTTCCCTTCTCTAATGGAGTGAACATATCGAAAAAAATCACGTCCAAAGCGGAGCGTAATCGCTTGCAAAAGCTCATGAGCTCCATTAAACCCAAAAACTATGGTGTCATTGTACGGACCGTAGCCGAAGGGAAGGCCGTTGAAGAAATGGAGCGTGACTTGAAAGAGTCTATCGCGAAATGGGAGGACGGAATCAAAAAATTGGTAGACGCAAAACCGGCCGACCGGATTATCGGAGAGATGAGTCGGGCTACCTCCATGTTACGCGATTTATTGAATAATGACTTTGATAACGTCATTGTGGATAGCCCAGATTTATACAATGAGGCCAAAGAATATGTCCACAACGTCGCTCCAGAAAAAGAGAAAATCGTTAAGCTCCATACCGGAAAAACAAAATTGTTTGAACAAGTAGGTATTGAAAAACAACTTAAAATGTTGTTTGGCCGCTCTGTTTCACTTCCTGCTGGTGGGTACCTTATCGTAGAGCATACAGAGGCACTCCATGTAATCGATGTGAATTCTGGAAACAAATCCAATTCAGAAGATGACCAAGAAGCCACTGCTTTAAGTGTAAATAGAGAAGCTGCCAAAGAAATTGCGCGGCAATTACGTTTACGTGATATGGGTGGCATTATTGTTATCGACTTCATTGACATGAAAAAAGCGGATAATCGCAAGATGATCCAAGACATCATGCGCGATGAAATGCGTGGCGACCGTTCAAAATACACAATCTTACCATTAACCAAATTTGGATTGATGCAGATTACACGCCAACGGGTTCGTCCTGAAATGAACGTGTCTACGCACGAAACTTGTCCAAGTTGCGCAGGAACTGGCAGTATTACGGCCAGCATTGCTGTATCTGAAATTATCGCCCAGCATGTCGAGCATCTAGTAACAAAGCAGAATGAGAAAAAATTAACCTTATTGGCTCATCCATTCTTGTCGGCTTACTTTACCAAAGGTTTCCCATCGATTCGGATGAATTGGTTTTTGAAATACAAAACATGGATCTCCATCATGGAAGACTCCTCATTTGGCATTACAGAATTTAAGTTCTTAAACCAAAATGGAGATGAAATTGAAATATCATCTTAAGTGTTTTTTACTACTGATTAGTTTACTACCATTGGCCTTCAACATGCAAGGTCAATGGTGGAAATTAACTGAAGAGGCTGAAAAAGAACGTTCCAAAGGGATGCTACTTCTTACCGCCGAAGTGCAAATTGAGGCAACTACTGCCATCAATCAAATGTACAACTTTCACTTCCCCGAAGCTGAACGCGAATTCAATTACCTAAAAGTCAAATACCCCAAACATCCCCTACCCGATTTCCTTCTCGGCCTTATGCAATGGTGGAAAATTGTACCCAACACCAAAAGTGAAGTATACGATGAGCGACTAATCCAATACATGGATAGTAGCATTGAAAAAGCAGAGCTTATTTGGGACGAAACAGAAAACCCTGAAGCCGCTTTCTTTATGGCTGCAGCTTATGGATTCAAAGGACGATTACATGCAGAAAGGAAGAATTGGACTCGAGCTACATTAGCCGCCAAAAATGCCTTGAAATACCTCGAATATTCACGAAATTTTGCCGACTTCAGTCCTGAGCTCATGTTTGGTGACGGCTTGTATAATTATTATTATCATTTTATTAAGCAAAATTTTCCCTTGTTAAGGCCCGTACTTTGGCTATTTCCAAAAGCCAATAAACTACAGGGAATCAAACAATTAGAACAAGTAAGCTACCAAGCTTTTTATACCCGAACCGAAGCGCGTTATTTCTTATTGCAAATTTATGCCATGGAAAATATGGCAGATAAGTCATATGACATGGCTAAATACACGCACGAAAATTTTCCGGAAAATCCATTTTTTCATCGGTATCATGCGCGGGCAGCTTTTATGGTGGGCAAATTAGACGAAGCTGAGGAACAAGCCAAATCAATCCTTGATCGCATCGAAAAACACCAAGTCGGCTATGAAGGAGTCTCCGGACGATATGCCAGCTATATCCTTGGATATTATAATTTATATGTTTTTAAAAACACGATTGAAGCGAAAAAACGCTTTTTGCAGTGCCTGGAATTCAGCAAGCAAACGGATGGAATGGAATCGGGCTACTATTGGGCCTCCGTTTTGGGCCTTGCACGTATCGCTTTTCAAGAATCAAATTATGATTTAGCTGTCAGCTATTGTAAAGAAGTATTAGACAAGGCAGATAAAAAATCAGCCCAACATACCGAAGCAAAAAAGCTCCTATCAGAATCAAAAAAGGCAAGAAGAAGGCAAAAATAGGTACGATATTTGCGTATCTTTGGGGCTGAAAATCGACTATGAAAGCGGAATTAATTAAAAAGTATTTTCCCGAAATTACGGAAACACAATTCCAGCAGTTCGAACAATTGTTCCCCTTATATGAAGAATGGAACGAAAAAATCAACGTCGTTTCCCGCAAGGACATCGATAACTTAATGATGCATCATGTGTTGCATTCATTGGCAATCGCCAAATTCATACAATTTAGACCAGGCACGGAAATATTAGACGTAGGTACTGGAGGTGGATTTCCCGGTATCCCATTAGCAATCCTATTTCCTGCATGTACATTTTTGCTAGTTGATAGTATTGGTAAAAAAATAAAAGTTGTCGAAGGTGTCACAGAAGGACTTGGATTAACAAATGTACAGGCCCAACATATCCGTGCAGAAGATGTAGATCAAGACTTTGAATTTATTGTTAGTCGGGCCGTCACACGCCTAAGCCCTTTTTTCTATTGGGTACGAAATAAAATTAGTCCCAACCATTTTCATTCGAAAAAAAACGGTTTAATCTTGCTTAAAGGAGGCGATTTAAAAGAAGAAATTGAGGAATTAGAACGCAAAACAAAAGTTGTCAAACTTCCTTCTTATTTCGAAGAGCCATTTTTTGAAACGAAAAAACTTGTATACGTTCCTATGTAATTTATTGATATGGAGTCAATTTCAGTAGCTTTATGTACGTATAACGGGGAAGAATTTCTACCCAAACAGCTTGATTCAATCAAACAACAAACATGCCAAGTGCATGAGCTTATCGTTTGCGATGATGGATCACGCGACGCGACGCTTACGATATTAGAGAAATTCAAAGCCTCTGTTCCTTTTCCCGTACACATTCACCAAAATAGCAGCAATTTAGGAAGTAGTAAAAATTTTGAGCAATGCCTCCAAAAATGTTCAGGAGAAATCATTTTTTTATGTGACCAAGATGATGTTTGGATGCCAAACAAAGTAGAAATAATGCGCGCGTACTTTCAGCGAAATCCTACTCAGGATGCCGTTTTTTCGAATGCTCAGATAATTGATCAACGCGGGCTAAAAACCGGGAATACGTCTTTTAATCAAATAGAATTTAATCAGGAGGCACAGGCCAAATGGCTTGCAGGTGGATCATTTGAAATCCTGTTAAAAGGATATGTAGTCACGGGAGCTACTATGGCTATACGAAAAAATTGTTTGCCCGATTTGATACCCGTTCCAGATATTATCCCCGAATTAATCCATGATGGATGGATAGCGCTTAAATTAGCGATACATAATCAAATCGGGTATATAGCTGAGCCTTTGATTCAGTATCGGGAACATGAAAGCCAGCAAGTCGGATTGAAGGCGAAAAATGAGCGCGTTTCTTTAGTAGATCGATTCACTCGAACCAGAGATGATAAACTATCACGGATTGAGAAAAAATATCAGGATGCAAAAGCGCTCTATTTATATATATCCTCCTTACCTAATATCCCTGCTGACGTAATCGAAAAAATTGAACATAGGCATGAATTTTATTCCATGCGCGCACAATTACCAGCAAATCGATTGAAAAGAATACCCCCAATTTTAAAATATGTACTTGCAGGCTCATATAAAAAATTGGAGGGCGGTAAATGGTGGAGACCCATTTTAGGTGATTTATTTGAATAGCATGCAACAAGTAGCAATCGTCATTCCTGTCTATCAAGCAAAGCTTTCCAAAAATGAGCAGATTTCGTTGCGTCAGTGCCAACGAGTTTTAGGAAAACATCCATTAATTATTGTTGCACCACACCAACTAAATACAGATTTTCTCACTGAATACATCGACGCCTACACAGTTATTCGATTCCCTGAAACCTACTTCGTAAGCCCAAAGACTTATAATCATTTACTGGTTAGTGAGGCATTTTATCAAGCATTCATCGAATTTGAATATATACTGATTTACCAATTAGATGCCTATGTATTTGAAGATCAATTACTTGCCTGGTGCCAGAAAGGGTATGACTATATAGGAGCCCCTAAATTAAAAAAGGCCCATTTTACAGGTGACAGTACCCTATTACATGAGCCAATACTAATGAATGGAGGATTATCGTTGCGAAATGTCAAATCACTACTTCGCTACATTAGATACTATGGATATTTTTTCAATGAATGGAAAGCTAACGAAGATGCCATGTTCTCGTTCGCACAACGTCGCTCCTATCCCTTCAGGTGGCTTTTGAAATTACCTAGTTGGCAGGACGCACTCGCGTTCTCAATTGAAAAAAATCCTGAAATTGGTGTAAAATTGCTTGGAGGTGCTTTGCCATTTGGGTGTCATGCGTGGGAAAAATATAGCCCAAGCTTTTGGCAAAAACACATTCGCTAAATTATGCGAGCGTTAGAAAATATTCTTTTAATGGTCGAACTTGTCTTCGTGAAATTGAAATCACTTCCTCATTAACCAAACGTATCGTTTTTTGTGATTTGAAATCAATGTGCACAATGGCTGAAGGGTTAATCAAAGCAGATTTAGAAGGGCGAATAAAACCATCCTCGCTTAGCAAATTCGCAAAATACTTTAGCGTACGACAAGAAAGAATTTTACGGCCGTCTTTCAGGAAAAAATTAGAATAATTCCCTTCACCGCGAATGAATAAAATATCAGAGGATGGAATGCTCATATTGCCCAATAAAATTGTACTTAAAACTTCTTTTTCGTTGACCTCCATAGCTTAACAAATGTTAATTTTCAAATCAAATTTAGATTAAAGTGAAAGGGGAAATGAGAAGATTTGTGTTATTTGTGTTATTGTTGTATTTAATGTTTAAAATCACTTATTAAAAGGTAAAACAAAATATATTTATAATACGTATAAACATATTTATATCCATCAAGCATAAATTGAATAGGTAAAACCTAAATTGAAATATAGCCAAAAACGTATTAAACGGGACACTAATTAAAGGATTTAAATGCTACATTTAAACTCAAAAAAACAGCCATAAATATATGAAAACAAGGAGATTTGGAAGAACAGAATGGAACGTAAGTGAAATGGGCTACGGAATGTGGGGACTGGCAGGATGGACGGGCTCAGATATAGAAGAAGTTACTAAATCACTAGACCATGCTGTATCACTTGGATGTAATTTCTTTGATACGGCTTGGGGGTACGCAGAAGGGAAAAGTGAACAAATTTTAGGCGCATTGGTTAAGCGTCATCCAGACACCAAAATATATGCTGCAACAAAAATTCCTCCAAAAAATTTTACGTGGCCTTCTAAATCTGGATTTCTTTTAAAAGACTGCTTCCCGGCAAACCACATTGTTGAATACACCGAAAAAAGCTTAAAAAATCTAGGGGTTGAGCAAATTGACCTACAGCAATTCCATGTTTGGGAAGATGCGTGGGCGAATCAGGATGAGTGGCAATTAGCGGTTGAAAAGCTAACAAAAGAAGGGAAAGTTGCTCATTGGGGAATATCTGTAAATCGGTGGGAGCCAAATAATTGTTTACAAACATTGAAGACAGGTCATATTTCATCCGTGCAAGTGATCTATAACATTTTCGATCAAAACCCAGAGGATTTACTTTTCCCTCTTTGCAAAGAATTAAACGTCGCCATTATTGCACGTGTACCCTTTGATGAGGGCACTTTAACGGGAACCATGAACTATGACACTAAATTCCCCGCAGACGATTGGAGGTCGACCTATTTTGTTCCTGAAAATTTAATTTCTAGTGTTGATCATGCTAATGCACTAAAGCCGCTTATTCCTGAGGGTATGGATATGCCCGAAATGGCATTACGATTTATCTTATCAAACCCAGATGTGGGAACAATTATACCGGGCATGCGCAAGACAAATCACGCAGCAAATAACATTGCCAGTTCAGATGGAAAGGGGTTGCCAACAGATTTACTTAACAAATTAAAACTTCACAGATGGGATCGCGAGCCTACTGAATGGTCCCAGTAGCCTGAACAAATAATTCTTTGAGTTTTGGCTCTTCACGAAATCCCGATGTTTTTTGCAGTAATTTGCCCTGGCGGAATACGATAAAACTCGGGATTTCATCTATTCCATACGCCTGAAGTATGGACTGATTGCCGTCGGCCTCCACTTTTAGGACAGTCACTTTCCCTTTAAACTCCCCTGCCAATTTATCCACAAAAGGCATCATTTTTAAACATGGAGCGCACCATTTGGCATAAAAATCAATTACGACCGCATCATTATCTTTAACTAATTTTTCAAAATCAGTCAAACTCCAAGCAGCATCATGCTTAACAGCTGGAACTCCTTCTAATGGCTTCATTTTGGTCGTCCATTTCAAATATCCACCCTGTAACTCGGTTACTTGAAAACCTTTGGCTCGCATCACTTCAGCAGCTTGTGCAGAACGCCCACCCGAAAGGCAATAAATGAGCACAGGCTGGCTCTTGTCCAGTTTATCTATTTCCTGAGCAAAAGAATCAGACCGAAAATCGATATTTTGCGCTTTAGGTAAATGGCCTCCACCAAACTCACCAGACGTACGTACATCTAACAATGTAGCCTTAGGCAATTCCGTGATTTTGGCTGAAAAGGATTCAACATCAACGACTTGAGCTTTAACAGTAAAACAAGAGAAGGTTAAAAACAGGATTAGAAAGGAATAATTTTTCATTTTGAAAGGAAGCAAGGTTATATAATCATGATTAAACACAAATTCATCTAAAATTATCCAGATTTTGCGTTATTTTGCAAGGCAATTTAAGCAATTACATCGTAATCATTTATTCACACTAACAATAAAAAGATGAGTGCAATACAGTACGTACACGCCAGACAAATTTTAGATTCACGCGGAAATCCAACAATCGAAGTAGATATTAAGACGGAAGACGGTGCTTTTGGTAGAGCGGCAGTTCCTTCTGGAGCTTCAACTGGTATCCATGAGGCTGTTGAACTTCGTGATGAAGATAAATCAGTATACGTTGGCAAAGGCGTTTTAAAAGCTGTTGAGAATGTTAACAGAGCTATTGCTGAAGAATTATGGGGCTTAGAAGTTTCTGAGCAAAACATGATTGACCGTTTAATGATTGAATTAGATGGTACGTCAAATAAAGGCAAATTAGGAGCAAATGCTATTTTAGGCGTTTCAATGGCCGTTGCGAAAGCAGCTGCTCAAGAAGCAGGATTACCTTTATATCGTTACATTGGTGGAGTTAATGCCAATACATTACCAGTTCCCATGATGAACATCCTGAATGGTGGATCACATGCCGACAACTCAATTGACTTCCAAGAATTCATGGTAATGCCTGTGAAAGCGGAGTCGTTCTCACATGCGTTGCGTATGGGTACGGAAGTTTTTCACGCGTTGAAAGGTGTGTTAAAATCAAAAGGATATTCGACAAACGTTGGTGATGAGGGTGGTTTTGCGCCGAACATCAAATCAAACGAAGAGGCAATCGAAATCGTATTGCAATCCATCGAGAAAGCGGGTTACAAGCCAGGTGAAGAAATTTTCATCGCCATGGATGCCGCTGCTTCTGAATTCTATGATGAGAAAACAGGCCTTTATACATTCAAAAAATCGGATGGCAAGCAATTGAATAACATGGAAATGGCTGCTTATTGGAAAACTTGGGCAGACAAATATCCTATTATTTCAATCGAAGACGGTATGGCTGAAGATGATTGGGCTGGCTGGGCTGAGCAAACTAAATTAATAGGCTCTAAATGCCAGTTAGTTGGCGACGATTTATTCGTCACAAACGTAAAGCGCTTACAAGAAGGTATCGAAAAAGGAGTAGCAAACGCGGTATTAGTTAAGGTAAACCAAATTGGTTCATTAACTGAAACAATTGATACGGTGAACTTAGCGAAACGCAATTCATACAAAAACATCATGTCACACCGTTCAGGAGAGACGGAAGATGCGACAATTGCCGACTTAGCTGTTGCGCTGAATACGGGTCAAATCAAAACTGGTTCTGCGTCTCGCTCTGACCGTATGGCTAAATACAACCAATTGATTCGTATTGAGGAAGAATTAGGGGCAAATGCCTATTTCCCAGGATTGAACTTCTAAGAACTAATGAATTTTGTCAAAAGGCTTTTTTGGGGAGAATATCGCTTTTATTCGATTTCAACAAGCGTCCTATTTGTTTGGATGTTTATCTTGGATTCGAATGACCTGACAATACAATATCGTTTGTGGAGTGAGTTAAGTGATATGAAAGCTGAAAAAGCCTTTTACCAACAAAAAATCAAAGAATTAGAAAAGGAAAAACGAATGGTTATCGGGAATCCGGCACTGTTGGAAAAATACGCCCGCGAAAAATACCTCATGAAGAAACCGAAACAGGACATCTTTGTGATTGTCGACGAGGCAAACCAACCC
>CAMCXW010000050.1 GCA_945883625.1 Spirosoma fluviale | reverse complement strand
TAAAATAATACATAAAGCTATTTTTTGGTCTTGATTTAACCCTTGAAGCCGAGATTTAGTTTTATTTCTGGTGGTCCCAAAGGAATTAATAGATTGTCTTTGGTGAAGATCAGTAAAAAGGGGAGGTGGTGATTCAAGCCAAGATTATCTACACTTTAGACAAAATTTAAACTCAAAAACAATCAATTATTACACATAGTTTCAACAAATGAGTCCAAGTAATATGGGGTTTGACCAGTAATTGGGTCTTCTGAATTGTTTTAATTTTAAAATAGTTAATTTAACGAGTGGAATGACCTATTTAATTGAAAATCTCAATCATATTAATTAAGTTTTGAAGACTCCTGTAATGAACAGAAATATCCTTTTATTACTAGCATTCATTTGTGTAATGACTGAGAGTTTGGCACAGAAATATGCCCCACCTCTTAGTCCCGAAGAATCCATGAAAAAGTTGCAGGTGGCCGAGGGGTTTTCCGTTGAATTATTTGCATCTGAACCCCATGTCTTTGATCCAGTTGCTTTAGAATTTGATGAACAAGGAAATGCCTATGTCTTAGAAATGCCCGATTACCCCTATGAAGTTGAGCTCGGAAAAGGCCATGGCCGAATTCGCTTGTTGAAGGATACAGATGGAGATGGTAAAATTGACAAATCAATCATTTTCGCTGAAAATATAACAGAAGGGACAAGCATACTATTTTGGAAAGGGGGGGTACTTGTTACCGCGGCACCTCATATTCTATATGTAAAAGATACCAACGGGGATGGCAAATCAGATACCTCGGAAATTTTATTTTCAGGTTTTTTTCAAAACAATTCAGAAGCTCAAATTACCAGCCTAAAATTAGGTGTTGACAATTGGATTTACGCAAATAACCATGGCCAAAATGGGAAAGTAAGCTTCGCGAAATCACCGGAAATACCACCATTAGATGTTAAAGGTGCCGATTTTCGATTTAGATTGGATCGAAATGTTTTTGAGCTTGAGACTGGTTCAGGACAATTTGGACAAACCATTGATGACTGGGGACATCGCTTCTTTACGGAGAATTCAATTCATGTCCAACAATCAATTATTCCTTGGCGCTATACGCACAGGCATGCCTATCTTCCCATATCGAAATTTAGTACAAGTATCACAGATCACGAAGAACATACTTTTCAAGAAACTCAACCTCCCTACTGGCGGGCGGAAAGAAGTGCCCGGAGAAATAAATCATTCAAAGAAGCGAATTTGAATCGGATCGAATATGCGGAAGACCGATTTAGTGGGTCGACCGGAAGTACCATCTACCATGGTGATGCACTGCCAAAAGAGTTTTATGGTAATATTTTCACGGGTGATGTATCAGGAAATTTGGTCCATCGGGATATCCTAGGTCCAAGTGAAACAAGTCCTATCATGGTGGCTAAACGAGCTGAATCTGAAAAAAACAAGGAATTCATCTCTTCCACCGATCCCTGGTTTCGTCCCATTACATTCTCGGTTGGCCCTGACGGATACCTGTATATGCTTGATTATTACCGTCAACATATTGAAACACCGGTTTCGATTCCTGATGACTTAAAAGCCGACATGGATTTTATGGCAGGTAGTGATATGGGGCGAATTTATCGGGTTAAACCGGCTAACAGCCCTTATAAAAATGTTAACATCAATCTAAATGCTGTATCAAGTATCAAATTACTTACTTATTTAGCTTACGAAAATGGATGGTACCGGACGCATGCGCATCGTTTGCTTATTGAACGTCAAGATAAGTCAGTCGTAAAATCAGCTAAACTTCTATTCAATAAAAGTAAGGATCCAAGAACGAGATTGCACCTTTTATACGTGCTGGAGGGTTTAAACGCATTGGACTTAGCAGTCATTAAAAAAGGGTTACAAGATTCTTCCCCAGGTGTTCGTGAAAATGCGTTAATGCTAGCTGAACGCTATTCAGAAACTCTTCCAATCATATTAAACATGCTAAATGATTCGTCCCCAAGGGTAAAATTACAGGCTGCCTTAAGTCTCGGGCAGTTTAAAAGTCGAGAAATTATCGCTGCATTTTCAAAACTTATTCAAAGTCAAGGAGAAAATGAATGGATACGGGTTGCGGTTTTAAGTTCAGAGATTGGCTCCTCTCCAGAACTTTTGGAATCTTTGGTAGGCCAAAATGCATTTTCTCCAAATTCTGAAACTTGGAAATTACGTTTTTTACAAGACCTTTCTTATACTATCGCGGCTAGAAACAATAAATCCCAAATGGTATCCTATTTAAATTTGTTTTCTCTTCCTACCATGAGTGATTTAAATTTACAAACGGCTGCACTAAAAGGACTTAAATTAGGATTCACTAAAAATGGCGCCTCAAAGGAAATCGCAAGCCAACTAAACACAGGGTTAGCGTCTGAAGTAAAGGTTTCTTTTCAGACCTTGCGTCAAATTTACTCAGCACGCTAATTTCAATTCCTTTAGACCCAAAATTGAAAATGAGCAAATTGCACTAAAATGATAGCGAATAAATATGCACGAAGAACCTTTCTTCAAAGGCATTTGAGGTTGGGTTACCTACTGACAGGATCAGGAATTATTCTGAGCCTTAAATCCAATGCGGCAAAAAAGCAGCCAGCCAAAAAAATAGTGCCCCAAGATGATCCTAAAAATCCATGCGATGATCTTTCTAAAGTCAGTGCTGATGAAATTGCGAAGAGAAAAAAATTGGCCTATGTAAACCAATCGCCTGTTGAAGATAACCAATGTGGAAATTGCAACCTTTTCATACCCGCTCCTGATAAGCCATGTGGCGCATGTCTCTTATTTAAAGGCCCAGTTAGCCCTGCGGGCCATTGTGCTTATTGGGCTCCTATAAACGAATAATTATACAGGATTCCATTAAAGAGATAAATACGTAAGGATATGCCTAATTTTTGATTAATGTAAAACCTTGCGAATTGCTTTCATTAATATGGCCTCTGCCTCTGCAGTAACGGCTGAAGCTTGTCCAGTTTCGTAACCACCTTCTGTGTAAGCAATCGAATTTCCAATGTAACCCATCCCATAATCTCCATAGCCAGCTACGGCAACAAATAAATCTTTGCGTTCAGCTTTGGCTGCCAGTTGATATTCAACAAAAGGCTCACCAGGTAGATGAAGGATTTTCACATGTCCCATGGTTAAACAAGAAATATCAATCTTTTTGCCAGATTGAAGACGCCTTAACCAAACTAATTTTGATAAATTATTGGCTAAAAATACAGCTGTCTCCGTTTTCATTTTTGCCTCCAGTGATTCAATATGAGTTGCAGGAATCAAAGCGACCGGTTCGATGTTCCATTGAATGGAATTTGATTCTATACGTTCAAGTTGGGTTTGATCCCATGCTCTTTTCATTCCATCAGCCAAACGTTCGGCCAAAATCAATCTATTTTTTTTATCTCCATCATTGTATTTTCCTGCTGTTAGATTACCACCTGCTCCGTTGAAATGAATATGAAGTGCATCGGGAACGGCCAATTGGCGTAAAAAACGAGCAATGCCAGGGAAATCAGGATTAGCCACCCCAGTTCTGTAATAACTTTGGGGATGTGAGGCATAATAACTTAAAACCGCAATGGGTTTATCATTATTCCAAAAACTAATCAAAGAGACCATGGGGTCAATTAATCCTTCGGGTTCAGCACGGATAGCTGGATCAAGGGTGGCTGAAGTTCGCGAAGCTTTGGCTTTACCATCAGGCCCTATTATCCGTCGATTGGAGGCAACTTGATATACAGGGGCTTGTCCTTTCCCGATGTGTGTAAAGGGTACTGCAACAGAAATAGATTTCTGGATGGCAAGACCGAGACGTTTAATCAGATCTCTTGTATAAGTCCCTTCAAAAGCGTTTGGATTTAAGCCTGCCTCTTGCATTAATTTCTCTGCCCCTAAATCGGATGTGGGGGCATCATGCTGATGAATGGCATGCACAACAACCCGCTCAGGAATTGTAGCCGCCGCCTCAGCCATAACGCGTTTAAATTCATCTTGACTATCATTACTGATCCCAATCCAATCTACTGAGCACATGACAATCGGTAGCCCCGCCCCTAAAATAACGACCCCTTTCGCGCGCAAACCTAAATCCCAGTCATTAACCATGGGATTATACGTTAATTCAGACCCTACCGGTGGTGTTGCGTCTATATCGAATAGCGCTAGCTTTAGGGTTGGCTGTACGGATTGCGCATTACTTAAAACAGCATGAAGCGCAAACACACAAATAAAAACGAAACGAAAAAGCAAAGCATTTGATTTGTAAAACATTCCCTAAATTTTAGACCTATGTTCAAAGCATGAGGTTGAAACATTCATTTTATCCAAATTTAAAGTTTCCTACTAGTGCTTATTTTTAAACAATGTTAAAGAAAATATCCATTATGTAAAATTTATGTCAAATTTCTTGTCTACTTATAAGTAAGTCAATCAAGTAGTCGCCTCACAACTAGATGCCTTTAAATTAGTACAGGATTTTGAATCTTTACAGCTTAATGGTAAATCTTTTTTATTTCAAATATGTTAAAGACAAAAGCATTAATTTTTCGGCGGCTGTCTTTGATTTCAATCTGGTAAAATCACGTGACGTGTTATCGCCAACTTCATAAACTAGTGCTTCTGCGTTAAATTCCCGATTAAAAAATGCTTTAGAAATTACTCCAGAGGTAGGTTTGCTTCCTCTCGCATTTACTTTATAATCTGGAATTGTCTGTTCCAACGACTCAAACCAACGTGTGATTAGTCCGTCCATGTTGGTGGGCTTTTCCGTGATATTTGTGTAAAAAATATCATCCCAAGTTGAATGAAAGTCAATACCAAAATAAAGTTTACGTTGGGTTCCAGTGAGTTTTTTTCGCAGGAAATCACGCACAATTTGTGTTTCAGGTTGGTTGAAATCCTCCCAATCCCGATTGAGGTCAATTCCCCCCGTGTTATGTCGCCAATGTCCATTATCAACTCCATCCGGGTTCATCATAGGGACCACATAAACGGTATATTTTTGTCTGAATTTTTTCGCAGTTTCAGAATCCAAGCAAAGCGATTCCACAAATGCCTGCAAAGCAAATTGACCCGTAACCTCAGGTGGATGCAAACGCCCAATAACAATCATAATCTTCGAGTCCGACTGATCTTCGCCGATACGCAAGCATTGAAATGGTCTATTTTGGGGTGATTTACCAATGATTTCGCTCGATACAAATTTATTTTTCAGAATTCCTTTCGACCAATCAGTGACAATCGAAGAAGTCATCAGTTCTTGCGCAGCCACCCAAGTTGTCTTGCTATCTACACGAACGCGCACAAAGGCAGATTCCGATAACGCATTGTCCTGGAAATTTTGGTTTTTAGCTTGAGGATCTTTGACTAAGATACAATCGGTTGAATCAACTACTTGCCAAGTTTTACCATCCCGACTGATCTTTGGGAAATAGCGATGTTTGGCATTTAAATAGGTTAGGTGAATCCATATAGTCTTCGGAGTCTTACTTGTTACTTTAAACGCATACCAGGGACTCGGATTGATGGGGTAATTTTCTGCAGCTATGATCGCCGTGTAAAGTGTATCATTATCTTGCGTGATTCCGTTGAGTCTCGCTCCGGCAAAATCATTATCAAACGTAATATTCCCTAAGGTTTGTTGGCCAAGCCACTGCGGAATAATCGCATGGTTTCGCGTATCTACTTTTCCAGTACTAGAGGCGGATTGTCCCTCAAATTTGGGTTTTGTTGTCTGTGAAAAACCTGTAAAAGTTAAGAATACTAGGAGTGCAGTAAATAGTTTATTCATTTTAAATTAGCATCTATGATGCATTAAAGTTTCAGTTGGTTACATTCTTGTTTTTAATGAATAATTTCAAGAACGCTTATTTTGTGAATGTTTAAATCAGAAAACGTCAAAAAATTCCCATTAATTAAATAAATAATTATACAGGTAAAAATGATAATAAAACAACAATTAGTTTCAAAAAAGTAATATAAGTTTTAAGTTTGATTTCTATTAATTTATTTAAAAAACCAATTCACCCTAAAAACACATGAATTTAAAACTACCAATTTTACTTGTTTTATTGTTTTGTACGTTCGCGGGTTTCGCCCAAAAAACAATTAAAGGTCAAGTAAAAGATGACAAAAGCCAAGAGGGGTTACCCGGAGTTTCTATCTTAGTTCGGGGAACTAATGTAGGCACATCGACCGATTCAAATGGTAATTTCTCTCTCAATGTTCCAGATAATGCTAAAGAACTTAACTTTAGCTCTGTTGGATACAACGCTAAAGTTATTGCCATCGGAACCCAGGCATTTATTAATGTTTTATTAGCAGAAGATGCTGTAAATCTACAAGAAGTTGTAGTTAATGCGTTAGGATTTAAAACCAAAAGAGATCGATCTGGTTCTACTTCTTCAAGTGTTTCTGCAGAAGCAATTCGGTCAAGTGGGGAAGCCAATATTTTGAATAGTCTGGCAGGAAAGGCCTCGGGTGTTAAAATTTCTCGTGCCAATGGAGACCCGGGTGCAGGAACTAATATCCAAATTCGTGGAGCAAATACCATTGGTGGTTCTTCGCAGCCTTTAGTTATTGTGGATGGCGTTCCGTTATCCAATGACAACCTGTATGGTTCAGGAAGTTCACGGTCAGGTGGGGTATCCCAACAATCCCGTTTGAATGATTTGAATCCAGAAGATATCGAATCTACACAGATTTTAAAAGGTGCTTCGGCGGCTGCTTTATGGGGTTCCAGAGCAGCAAATGGTGTTTTGGTGATTACCACGAAGCAGGGTAAGTTAAATCAAAAAATGAAAGTTAGTTATTCGGCTACCTATTCAATGGATGAAATCAATAGAAAACATCCCATGCAGACTACTTTTGGTCAGGGTACAGCTGGAAGGTATAGTGCAACGGCTTCCAATTCTTGGGGAGATAAAATTTCTGCAAGATCCGGTGAGCCAGATGTATTTAATACGAAGGGCGAATATTTCTTAGGTAATGATGGGCAAAGATATTACCCTATCACGGCTAAAAATTCGAAAGATGTCTTTGTTGATCAAAACTTCGATCAAGTTTTTCAAAAAGGCTCATTCTTAGAGCATAATCTTAGTATTTCTGGTGGCAGCGGAAAAACAACCAACTTTTTTAGTTTAGGTTATTTAGGGCAAGAGGGTATTATCAGGAATAGTGATTACAGTCGATTTACCATGCGATTTAATAATCAGACATTCTTTAGTAATAATATAAATCTGACGACTAAGGCTAACTATATTAGAACGAATAGTAATCGAATTCAACAAAATTCAAATACGGCGGGTCTTTATCTAGGCTTACTTCGTCAGCCAGCTGATTTTGATCAAACGGCTTACATTGGTACTCACTTTTCAAGTGCAGGTGTTCCCACTGAAGGTAGACAAAGAAGTTATAGAAGGTATTTAGGAAACAACATCAATCCATTTTTTAATAACGCATTGTGGACAATTAATGAGCAAGAAGCTACTTCAGCCGTTGATCGTTTTAATGCAAATACCAACCTGAATATTAATCCGATCAGTTGGCTTAACATCGACTTACGCGGTGGTATCGATACCTATATTGACAAACGTGTTTACTTTGCACCAATTGGTTCAGCGAGTTTTAATAACGGTAGATTAGATAATGAGAACTTCACTAATTCCGAAATTAACTTAGATGCGATCGTGCGTGCTGATTTTCCGGACTTAGTAGCTGATAAAGTTGGATTTAATGCTACCGTAGGTTTTAACGTGAACGATCGAAATAGAAATAATTTGTATGCTAATTCGCGAAATTTTTTGGTGAATAGTAGAATTCAATCATTCTCCAATAGTGTTGCTCCTTTTGAAGTTTCCAATAGCACTAACCGAATTAGGTCAAATAGATTGTACTCGATTTTCGCATTTGATTTTTACAAACAAGTATACCTTAGTTTTTCAGGCACTCAGGAAGCAGCCTCTACGATTAAAGGCAACTATTTTTATCCTTCCATGGATTTGGCTTGGCAGTTTTCACAATTGCCAAACATGACCAATAAATTACTCTCTTTTGGTAAAATAAGAATGTCTTATGGGCAAGTAGGTGTTCAGCCCACTGCTTATAAGTTTGGTACTACGTATGAAAAGTTTTCATATTTAACTTATGATGATGAGCTTGATGTCAACGAGTTTGGAGGTGGTTTCAGACTTAATGATGATCAAGGTAATGATGTATTGAGACCAGAAATTAAGACTGAGATGGAGTTAGGTACTGATTTACGCTTCTTTAAGGATCGTTTAAGCCTAGGTTTGACGTACTACAAAAATGAAATTAACGATATCCTTCTTGCTGTCAATTTATCTCCATCTTCTGGATTTTTGTCTAAATATGCCAATGCAGGTAGAATGGAAAATAGAGGTTTGGAGATTGATTTAGGATACAAGATTATCGCACAAGCTAATTATGGCTTGGAATTGTATGGAAACTGGAACAATAACAGAAACAAAGTCTTAGATCTAGCAGGGGTAGATAGAGTTGCCTTGTCAGACCAATCCATTACCTCCAATGCAATCGTTGGCCAACCTTTAGGTATCCTATTCGGAAGTAAAGCACTTAGAAATGATGACGGTAGTTTGGCATTAGATGCCAATGGATTTCCTAAACTGGCTCCTCAGCAAGGAATTATTGGTGATCCGAATCCAGACTGGAGAGGTGGCTTAGGACTCAAAGGATTTTACAAGAAATTAAATTTCAATGTGTTGTTTGAGACCTATCAAGGTGGAGATTTTGCAGAAAGAACGCGTTTTGTATTAAATGCTTTCGGAACGTACGGAGATACAGGCAATGAAGTTACTTTGACAAAAGATACTAAAAACTCAGCAGGAAGAGTTTTCCCAGCTGGAACTACCTTGCGTGGTAACCTTTTTGATTATGGTGGAGGCGAAGTATTACTAGATGAAGGCTGGTATAATTCACTTGGTGGTGGATTGGGTGGATCAGCCATTAACGAGTTCTCCATCACGGATGGTAGCTGGACGCGTCTTCGTGAAGTTTCACTAGGTTATAACCTGGGCGGTGCGAAGTTCAAAAAAGCTACCAAATTTGACTCTGTTGATTTATCAGTTTCGGGAAGAAATCTATTTATCTGGACGAAGGTAAAAGGAATTGACCCAGAAGTAAATCAATCTGGTGTTGATAATGGATTTGGTATCGAATATTTCACGAATCCAAGTACACGTTCGTGGGTATTTACTGCGAAGTTTAATTTTTAAAATCTTAATTTGAAACGATGAAAAATATAAAATATGCAGCTCTATCGCTATTGTTAATATTTAGTGTAGGGTGTGAAAAAATAGTTGTAGGAATTAACGATAATCCAAATGAGATTTCTTCAGATTCCTTTGAAGCTGGTGTGTTGTTACTTAGAGGAATTGAAATCGCTAATATCTCTGTCCAAGCTGGACATGGTACGCGGATTGGTGGTATGTGGACTGGACAGACCAGGGGTTTAATTTTGTTGTACAAAAGTATAGCAGAATATAATATTTCTGCTGAGGAAACTAATAATATCTGGCAGAATGCGTATCAAGGAGTTGTTAAACAAGCCAGACTTTTGAGACAACAAACCGCATCAAGCCCGAAAGCAAAACAGTATTCGGGGATTACAAAGGTTCTGGAAGCACATACGTTGGGTACTATGGCAAGCTTGTTCGGAGATATTCCTTATACAGAAATAGCGAGAGAAGAAATTGCTGACCCTAAATTTGATAGTCAAAAATTTGTTTTTGCTCAATTGCAAATTTTGCTAGATGAAGCAATAACGGATCTGGGTGCTGCTCCTAATACAGATATTCCTGAAGATTTAATTTATGCTGGAAATACTGTGAAATGGATTAAGGCTGCCCGTACATTAAAAGCACGCTTGTACATGTACACGCGTGAGTATGATAAGGCAAACCAGCAAGCATTAATAGGTATTCTTACGGCAACTGATGCTATGCTTTATACACCTCCGGCAATTGGTTTAGGAAGTACAAATCTTAATTACAAAATGGTTATTGAACGTGGAGGATATTGGGGTTTTACTGGTTCTTATCTTGATAATTTATTAGGTAAAGTAAGAAACAATGCCAAAACTCAGGAAAATGCGCGTTTGGCTTACTATCGATTTGATGGAGCGTCAGCTACAAATAATAAGGGTATTGCCGCTATCAATACACCAATGGTGTTAGTTGGCTTTGAGGAAAACCAATTAATCTTAGCCGAAACGGCCGTTAGAGCTGGAAAAACAGCTGATGGACTTGCTCAATTAAACAAATTAAGAGCGTATTTAACTGGCGGTAAGGCATTTTTAAAATTGAACGCAGCAGACCCATTAAAATATGATGCGTATGTATTAGCCGACTTTGAAAAAGGTGGCATGGAAAACCTAGATGGAATTCCTACCGATAGAGCTTTACTTCGTGAAATTATTGAGGAAAGATATGTATCTGGTTTCACAGGTTTATTGGCTTTTGATGACTTGAGAAGATTAAGTTCGAAAGAAAAAGATATTGCTGTATTACCTCCATATAATTCTCCAACTATCAAGCAATATCCGCAACGCTTCATTGTGGCGCAATCAGAGCTTAGTGCCAATCAAAATGCACCTAAGGATCCAGGAATATTTAGCGTTACAGAAGTAAATAAATAGTTAACTGATTGGTTAAATTCCAATTATTTATAATTAGCAAAACCCTCCAAGTACATTAACTTGGAGGGTTTTGTTTAGCCTCCTAAAACCATGAAATCACTTCTTCACTTTTTGGTACTCAGTCTTTTTATTCCGATGTTCGGAAATGCCCAGGATGAAAAGCCAGCAGCGATCGAAAGAGCTTGTCCCAATGTCTTTTCTTTCAAAAAGAATGACAAAACGTATTCGTTTCGTTATGCCAGTAATCATCCGATAGCTGAGCAGAATAAAAAAATTAAGCAGTTGGTGATTTACATTCATGGGGCGAGACGGAATGGATTGGACTACTATGAGTGGGGAGAAAAAGCGGTCAATGCAGCCAATAAAAAAGAAGAAACACTATTTATTTCACCCCAATTTAATTCAGAGAAAGATTTAGAGGACCACAAGCATGATTCGTCCCATTTGTTTTGGGTAAAGAATAATTGGCGAATAGGAGATGAATCGGTATCGAGTACGAAACGTGCCATGGAAGAATCATTCAGCAGTTTTAGTTTAGTTGATTCGTTGATCGCCCGAGCGTGTAATAAAAAGCTTTTTCCGAGTCTGAAAAAAATTACCATCATTGGTCATTCGGCCGGAGGACAGTTTGTTTCCCGTTATGTGGGCATGACGCCTATGCCTTCGATCGCTTCGAAATACAAGTTTAATTTTATCGTCATGAATCCATCTACCTACATGTATTTAGATGATCGAAGACCTGTAAAAACGGAAACTGGTTTAACGTTTATCAAACCCGATACCAGTGGTTGTCCTGGTTTCAATGATTATCCTCGGGGCATGGACAAGCTAAATCCGTATGCTTCCCTAGTGGGTGTTGAAACCATCAAGAAACTATTCCTGAATCGAGATATTCGATTTATTCTGGGTGAGAAAGATGTCAATATGAACGATAGTAGTTTAGACAAGACATGCGAGGGCAATATGCAAGGGCGTTTTCGTTTAGAGCGGGGGCAATATTTTTATGATTACGTCCAACTGTTTTCCCCCAAAAAGAAACTATACCAAATGGCCGTTGTACCAGATGTAGCTCATGATGGAGATAAAATGGTTAATTCTAAGGAGGCTCGTTGGCATATTTTTGGTATGTAGTTTAATTAAAATATGATTAAATGAATTTTTTCCAAATCGAGAATGATGCCATTATCGCGGGACTATTTTTAATTCTATTAGCTGGAATTTTTTATAGTGCTGATTCCAATCATGGTTTTTGGAAAAAATTATATGGGGTAGTTCCGCCCTTATTGTTTTGTTATTTGATTCCAGGTTTTCTGAATAGTTACCATGTGATCAGTGGAGAAGCATCTGGTTTATATCGTTTTGCGACGGCTTACTTACTTCCTGCCTCCTTGATTTTATTATTATCGACAGCAAATCTGAAAGCTATCTTTGGATTAGGTAATAAAGCGTTACTTATATTTTTTACAGGTTCAATCGGTATCGTTATTGGCGGCCCTATCGCATTGTATGTTGTCTCGTTCTTTTCTGACAGTTTTCATGTCGCAGCTCAGGAAGCGGGGTATTGGAAAGGATTGGTTACCATCACGGGTTCGTGGATTGGCGGAAGTAGTAGCCAATTGGCATTAAAAGAGATTTATGGATGCTCAGAGGAGCTATTTGTCATCATTTTGGTCATCGACGCTTTGGTGGCCAATGTATGGACAGCGCTCTTGTTTTATGGCGCAGGAATCACCCATAAAATTGATGCTTGGCTCGGAGCAGATGCAACGTTGATTGAGGATGTCAAAAAAAATATCTTGAAATTTAAGGAAACGAAAGATAAACCTGCCGACTTAAAAGACCTGACATTTATTTTGGGCATAGGATTTGGTGGAACGGCTGTTGCGCATGCGTGTAGTGGCTTAATTTCAAAATTGTTTGCACCACATCGCGACTGGCTCATTGCGCATGGTTTAGAGCCTTTTTCATCCCAATTCTTATGGCTGATACTCTTGTCAACAACGATCGGAATACTTTTATCGTTTACCCGCGTTAGAAAAATGGAAAAGCTAGGGAGCACGGATTTTGCCACGCTCTTTATTTATTTCTTAATTATGACCATTGGCATGCGTCTCGATTTATTTACTATCGGAGCCAACGTTGGATTACTCGCAGTAGCAATAATCTGGATGCTGATACATATTATTTCTATGATTGTAGCTGCCAAAATGATCAAAGCCCCTTTCTTTTTTGTGGCAGTCGGAAGCCAAGCAAATATCGGTGGAGTGGCGACTGCACCCGCCGTGGCTGCAGCTTTTCATCCTTCCTTAGCGCCTGTGGGAGTTTTATTGGCAGTTTTGAGCCATGTCATTGGTACGTATGCTGGCATTATTTCAGCTTGGTTAATGCGCTTGGTGGATGTCTAATCTGCTTTCTGCGTTAAGAGCGCAATACACATCTTCATTCCTTCCTCGTAGTTTTTAATTTTAATGTTCTCGTTGGCAGCATGTATGTTGTTATACGGATTAGGAATTCTAAGTGATACCGCTGGCACGTTTAAGGTTTCGATGAAAGAAGCCATGGGTTGCGAACCACCCGAGGCACGCACCTTTAAAAATTTGCCCACAGCTCTTTCTGTTGCTTTGGATAACCATAGGCCGATTTCAGAATCCATCGGCGTTCTAAAAGGTAGTGATCCTTCTTTTTGTTTCAACGTAGCCAAGGTTTTGAATCTGGCTCTTTGTTGGTCCGTAGGTAAACTATCAATTAATGTAACGCCATGTTGTGTTAAGTAGTTTTTGATTAAACCGATTTGTCTCGAACCGGGTGTTTCGGGAACCAATCGTAAATCTAATTCAGCAATGGCCATACTCGGAATCGTCGTGGTGACTAGTTTTCCTACGTTGGATGCTTGCAAACCACGGATATTTAAGCTGGGGAACTGCATGGCTTCCTGATAAGTTTCTCCCACTTTTTCGGCTTCTGCAATGCCAATTTCCGCATTTATTTCCGCCATATTTTCGGGTATTTCAGCAAATGATTTTTTGTCGGCCGCTGTAATCGTAACTCCATCATAAAACCCTGGAATCGTTACCCGTCCATCATCGTCTTTCATGCCTGCTAACAGCTTGGCTAATTTTAAGGCTGGATTGGGGGCGTAATTGCCATATTGTCCGCTGTGCAAATTTTCTTTGGCACCATATACCGTCAGCGTTAGTGTTGCAATACCTCTAGCTCCAAACATGATTGTGGGGATATCCGAAATATGTCGTGTACCATCCATGATCACTAGGCGGTCGGCCGCCAAAAGAGCGCGATTCTTTTTAACTAAATCAGCGATAGTCGGGGAGCTTAACTCTTCCTGAAAATCCATGATGACTTTGACGTTATATTCAGGTGTAATATTTCTTTTTTTTAGGGCGTTTAAAGCAGAAATTAAACACATGGCAGGGCCTTTTGAATCGGATGTGGACCGAGCAACTATTTTCCATTCAGGGTCTATTTTGGTCTCAATCTCTTGCCACGAAACTTCTTCTCCTTTTTGGTTTTTAATTACTGGCTCAAAAGGATTAGGTTGATTCCAGGCGAATTTATCTACAGGTTGACCGTCAATTTGTAGATAAAATAACACATTAGGTTTCTTGGGGTCGGTTATGTATTCGGCATATAAATGAGGTATTTTCGACGAAACTAGCTGCGTGGTCTTAAACCCTAAATTTTGAAATGTTTTTTCGCACCACTTTAGATTGGTTTCAATTTGTTGGGGATAATTCCCATCATTGGGCATTTGGAGGAATTCTCTGAATGTCAAAAGCGAGCTTTTAATTTCTGACTGTTCAATTTCATTTATTTCGAACTTGGTGAATTTTTGGCCATAAGCGGACAAAGAGGTAACGAATAGTAGGACAAAAAGAATTCTCATCTGCATGAAGATTTTATGAAAAATGGGAGAGTGAAAATAGGCAGAATCAAGCAAATAGCATAACTATTTTGCTGTAATACTAAAGCTACTAAGATTTAGTGTTAAATGACTTAAATGGAAGATCGTATTAAGGAAATGCGGGGTACAAATATTCAATTAATTAGTTAAGCTTTTTGCCTGAAAACCCCACTCGTGTTACCCATTTTGCTACTCGGGCAGTAAAATAAAAAAACCACCTCATATGAGGTGGTTTCTGGTGGTCCCACTAG